>DATDFW010000560.1:0-4592 GCA_036522375.1 Nitrospiraceae bacterium | reverse complement strand
GGAGGCTTCGCAGAAACGATTGTGGTATGCCACCCTCTCGATACCCCAAGTAATTTCGGCAAGGAAGCGACAATCCGCAGGCTGTTCAAAAAGTTCAGACTTCTCACCTACCCAACCCCGGCAGCGATTTCACCCGCCCGCCCTGAGTCTGCCAAGACAGCCTCTTCATCCGGGGACGCGACGTTCCGTGGACAAGGCCGCAGCGAGTGAAGACCGGAGGAGGTAGCCACCGCACTTCGTGGGGCCGTTCGCCCATTCAATGAATCTTGGCGAACGGAAAAACCCCCCCAGTGCTTCCGACCTCCGAGGGACTCCTCTTCAACATTGAGGATCTGAACGATGCGAGAACGATGCATGGGATAAGGCGCGTCTCGGCGCACAGGGGCTGGGCGGGTGAAAAGAGCGACTTTTTCAGCGGCCTACTAGGAGGCGAAGCCAAGTTGACGCTGGAAATCCCGCACTGTTACGGTGGATACATGTCTCTACCCAATTGGAGAATCGGTCGCGCGCTCGGCATCCCGATTCACGTGCATGCCTCCTGGTTTGTCGTGTTTCTCTTTGTGACCTGGTCACTGGCGTCGGGGTATTTGCCGGAAACGTTACCCGGGCTGTCGGTTCCACGTTATTGGGGCATGGGTGGGATAGCCGCCCTTTTGTTGTTCCTCTCCGTCCTGCTCCATGAATTGGGACATTCCTATGTGGCGTTACGCTATCACATCCCTATTCGGCAGATTACGTTGTTTATTTTCGGAGGGGTGGCACATATGGAAAAGGAACCACCCAGCCCACGAGCCGAATTGTTGATTGCGATGGCAGGACCACTCGTGAGTTTGATCCTCGGCGCTGCTTGTCTCGGCGGAGCCATTGCAGTGGAATCATTGTTCGCCCGTCCAGAGTTTCAAGGACTTGTTGTCCTCGCGAGCTTGCTCGGCATGGTGAATGTACAACTCGGCTTATTCAATTTGATCCCTGGGTTCCCGTTAGATGGTGGACGTGTATTACGGGCCGGGCTCTGGGCCTGGAACAAGGATTTCAATCGAGCGACAAGTCAAGCCGCACTTGCTGGACTAGGATTTGGCATGGGTCTTGGACTGATCGGCACAGTCCTGATGATGGGGGCCTGGTCCGATGCGCTCGGACAGTCCATCGCGACGAACGGAGGCTGGCTCATCTTTATCGGTGCATTCCTCTTTTCAGCAGCCCTGGCCAGCAGACGACAGGCGGCCCAGCGGACCTCGCTGACGTCGGTGACCGTTCGCCAGGTCATGGTCCACCGCGTCGTGACATTGCCTCCGGATATGAGTGTGCAGGAAGCGGTCAATCAATACTTTGTCGTACACGGTTTTGGTGGGTTCCCAGTATGCAGTGATGGGCAGGTTACCGGGGTGCTCATGGTGCAAGACGTGCAAGCACTTCCTACTGGACTCTGGCAGTGGCGTTGCGTTCGCGAGATCATGCGCCCGGCATCAGCGACCTTCTTCATCCATCCGGACTGGTCTATCATGCAGGCGATGGAAAGCATGGCCCAGGGTGGATGGGATCGTCTCGTGGTGCTTGAGAAGGAGGAAATCGTAGGGCTCATCACGCGATCGGCTATCGCTCGCTTCCTACAGTTGCACAAAGGATGAGCCCTCCGGTGTCTAGAGATTGAAGGAGGCTCTCACGCCTTACGCTCAATCATTTGCACGTGCGATGGAAATGTTTTGGGCAATGGAGATACGCACGAGGTGGACCACGAGGAGGAATCCATAGACGACACAGAAGAACTTGAAGGTGGCGCGGTAAAAGTCTGTCAAGAGAATAGGGAGACAGAGCGCAAAGAGCAGACTGACAATCAGGGTCATGAAGGTCAATCGCTTGCAGAACTCATGGGAAGCTTCTCGTCCGATTTGTTTCAGTGCACGGGCATAGCGCTCGGCTCGTTGAAGTCTGGCTGCCTGCAGAGCGGCCTCACCTATTCCCCGGTAGCATAAGTAGAAATAGCCGCCCACAATAAATAGCCATGGCAGTGCCCATAGAGGCCAATAGGTCGCTCCTCCATAGGTCTCGCTGCCGAGCAAGGCGGCGAAGGGGAGGGCATATAGCAATCCCAATACTAGCGGCAAGATGCGTTCATCATTCGGACGTTCACCCTCCGGGCCACCATGAATCAGCTCCCGTTCAAACAGAGGATAGCCATACTTGAGAACCACGAGCGCGATCGCCGCACTCATGGTTTTGTCAGGAATATAGCGAATCCCGTTCTGGAACCAATTCACCATCCACCAACTCGCACTTTCGCCCCAGGTCAACCCGAAAAGCGATTCGAGGTAGAGATGCACCGTCTGTTCCCATTGGAGCACGCGTAGGCTCACAGTTTCGGCAACGGCAGGGTTCAAAGCGAAGGTCGTTTGTTCGTTGAGTGCCGCCTGGACAAAGGTACCCGGCAGACTCATGACAATCGCGCTGCCGACGCCAAAGATATAGAGGAACCAGGCATGGGACAGGGCGGAACTGCGTCCCGTGCGGAGATACTTTTGAAAGCCTGCTTGCCTGGCCATCCAACCCCAATAACAGGCGCCGGTCATACTCACCAGCGACCAAGGGAAAATCACGACATCTGCTCCGGTTTCCGGGTACAGCAACCAGTTCACGACTGAATTCGAAAGGAGGGCCGCAATGGCGCCCCACCAGGGACCCAAGAGGAACGCGACCAGTGCTGTTCCGGTCATGTCGAGAAATAGAATGCTCTCCAGATGACGACTCAGTGTGAGGCCAATGTAATTAAGAAGCAGGCCTGCGGCGATGATAACGCTGGTTTCATACAAGAGGAGATAGGAGACACCACGGAATGGTTTCGACGAAAAGAAATCGATTGCAGGAGCGGGGGCTGGGGCCGAGACCTGACGTTCGCTTGGGGAAGACGATTTTCGTTCCTTCTTCGGTGCCAGCCGGTTCCGGAAGTCCAACAGTTTCTCGATGACGGACAACATGGCCGCGAGGAAGCCAATCACCGTGCCGCCGAGCATGAGCATGTCTTTGCCGAATTCTTCGAACATGAAGCGGTTCCCTTCAAGCAGGCTGCGGAAAGACTCGATGACCATGCCTGGCAGGATGCTCAAGTCCGTCCAGCAATGCCACAGCGAACACGGAGGTGAGGCGTGCGCTTCGGTACGTTGAGCCTCTGACCGTAGCGAGAACGCCGCTGGCGGCCTTTTTTCAGCATCCTGTTCGAGCCTGGTGACATTTTAGCCACGAACGGATATCCCCGCCAGTAAAAGTCTAGAAGTCGACTGTTTGATTTGGTCTTCGTTGATCTGGTTCGTCTGGTGTATTTGGTGTGGAATTCATTCAACCAATGAACGGAATAGACCAAATGAACCAGACAAGCCAATATTCTTATGCGGCGGGACCATTCGGCATGGCCGGATCTGACCGAGCAAGCCTTGTGGCTGTAGCGGACAGCACCTGCGCCTGTTGTTGGAGATGGTGGGCGACCTCGGCACCGATCAACAAGAGCGCCGCGGAATAGTAGACCCATAAGAGCAACAGAATGACTTCCAGGAGAGACCCATAGAGGTCGCCATACACATTTGAATAGGTGCTAAAGGTCACGAATAGGAGTTTGGCTGCGACCCAGAGCAGACTAAACGTGAGCGCCCCGATCATGGCCTCACGCCATCGCGGCTGCCGCCGTGGGACGAGTCGGTATAATCCTGTGACCGTGAGAAAAGCCAGTGCAAAGGGAAGCGTATAGGTGAGAAACAAATCGTGGGCTGCAAGAGCCAGAAGATCGAGACCCCACAGCCTCGGCGCATACCCTGTTAAAAAGTTAACGGTTTGAGTGGCGATATAGGAGAGAATCAGAACGAATCCAGTCATGCCGAGCGAAGCCACCGCGATGGCGGTTGAAATGAGGGGATGGCGCCGCCACGTGCTCTCAAACACGACATTCAATGCATAGTCGAGTTCATAGAATACCAACGTCCCGAACCACGCGAACGTCAGAAAAACTGCCCATCGGACGGTTTCTAAGGCGCTTACCCGATGTAACTCCGCTGCGACATGTTCTCCTAGCGCCGGGAGGAACCCCTTGAGGAAATTGAGGAGGACCTGTTCCCCGATCACGTCATGACTGACGATAAAGCTTAGGCCGTAGAGCAAGAGAAACACGAGGGGGAAGAGGGAGACCAAAGAGAAGAATGCAAGAGAAGCAGCCAGACTGGCGCACCCATGGCGGAGAAATGATCGGACGAGGTCTCGGAGAAAACGAAAGGGTTGCATAGAGCGCGATAGGTGAAGGGCTTGTCCCAACGTAGCACGAGTCGCCTTCTCGTGCACCTGTCCAGCGCCTTACCCGTAAAAAGACTATTTGAGAGTCAGGACGGATTGAAGTGCGAAGCTGACGAGAGGGTTGGGAAAGATGCCGAACAGAATCACACCGGCGACGGCACAGGCCAATACGAACGATAGGGCCGGCGAGTGCACAACGCGTGGCGGCACGACGGAAGAGGGATCCGGATCTCGCATATACATGACCATCACCACCCGCATGTAGTAGTAGGCTGATACTGCGGCAAAGACCAGGGCAATGGCAGCGAGCCAAGCCATTC
>DATDFW010000559.1:0-4026 GCA_036522375.1 Nitrospiraceae bacterium | reverse complement strand
CCGCCGGCGCCGCCATGATCATCGCCACGGATGTCAGTGCATACCGTCTGGACCTTGCGAAGCAGATCGGCGTCGATCACCTGCTCAACGCCAAAACCGAAACAGCGGACCACATCACCGCCGCCATTCGCGAGATTACTGCCGGCGAAGGCGTCGACGCTTCGCTCGAAATGTCAGGGAACCCGATGGGGTTGCATCACGCCTTCAGTTCTGTCAAGAACGGTGGCCGCGTGACACTCTTCGGTATTCCAACCGGCCCAATCATGTTCGACCTCGCGAATGAAATTATTTTTAAGGGAATTCGCGTCTACGGCATTACCGGTCGCCGGCTCTTCAAAACCTGGTACCGCTTGACCGGTCTCTTCCAGGCCGGACTCAACATCAAGCCAGTTATCACCCATACGTTTCCCATGAAAGACTTCGCACAGGGCTTCGAGTTGATCAATTCAGGCCAGTGCGGGAAGGTGGTCTTGATTCCGTAAATGCTACGACTGTGTGCTCGGTGAAGAAGATGGCCTACGACTCACTCAAGACTATTGCGTCAGCGCAACTCGCTAAAATCCGTGCGGCAGGCCTCTATAAATCTGAACGGCAGATCCTTGGTCCTCAGGCGGCTGAGATCCGCGTGGCGCAAGGTGATGTCCTCAATCTCTGCGCCAACAATTATCTGGGACTCGCCAACCACCCTGATGTCAAACAGGCTGCCGCCGCAGGACTGCAAGAGCATGGTTACGGCATGGCGTCCGTCCGGTTCATCTGCGGGACACAAAATCTCCACATGCAACTCGAACAGACGCTTAGCACCTTTCTGGGCACCGAGGACACGATCCTCTACAGTTCCTGCTTCGATGCCAACGGAGGACTTTTCGAGGTGCTCCTCGGCGAACAGGACGCGGTCATCAGCGATGCCTTGAACCACGCCAGTCTGATCGATGGCATACGTCTCTGCAAGGCTACCAGGCTCCGCTATGCACACTCCGATATGGCCGACTTGGAAGCCAAGCTGCGCAACGTGGCAGCTTGCCGACTTCGCTTGATCGCGACGGATGGGGTCTTCTCTATGGATGGGGACCTTGCGAAACTGGATCGGATCGTCGAACTGGCGGATCGATACAATGCAGCTGTGATCGTGGACGACAGTCACGCAACCGGTGTGCTCGGACGCAACGGACGCGGCACACCGGACCATTTCGGCGTTGCCGACCGGATTGAAATCATCACCAGTACACTGGGAAAAACATTGGGCGGCGCAGCAGGCGGATTTACGTCAGGACGAAAGGAAATCGTGGAACTGCTGCGGCAGCGGTCGCGGCCTTATCTATTCTCGAATTCACTGCCCCCGGTCATCGCCGCAGCGGCTCGACGAGCCGTGGTCCTCGTGGCTCAAGGCGACCAGTTACGAACTAGACTGCGCGAGAACGCAGCCTTCTTCCGCGCACAGCTCACCGCACTAGGTTTCCGACTCATTCCCGGTGAACATCCCATCATCCCAATCATGTTAGGTGAGGCTTCACTTGCCACCAAAATGGCAGAACGGCTTTTAGAGGAAGGGATCTATGTGGTGGGGTTCAGTTACCCGGTTGTGCCCGAAGGTCAGGCGCGGATTCGTGTCCAGATGTCGGCGGCTCACACTCAAGAACAGTTGGGGCGAGCCAGCGCTGCCTTTGCAACCGTCGGTCGGGAATTGGGCGTGATCTGATAGAAACGTCTGTCTGGTTTATCTAGTCTGTCCGGTCTATCTCGTTGCTCGTTTAGTCTGGATAGCCCAGATAGACGAGACAGACCAAACAGACAGCTTTCGTCCCTATTCCCGGATCGCCTGCGCGCGCTTTTGCAGATAGGCGTTGCGCACGGCGGCATAGAGATCCAACGTCGCTTCCTCGACACCCTGGAACTTTTCGAGATTTCGCGACCGTTCATTGATAATCTCGCCCGCGCGCGACCCAATTTGGATGAAGCTCGTTGTTGTACGGTTCTTGTGAGCGATCACGGAAGGGGCGCCGTGGACTTCAATAATCGGCACAACCAGCCAGTTGATCGGATTGAGAAATATGTCGCCGACATATCCAACAAAATCCCTCACGGTGAAGGGGGGGAGAAACGGCACGATAAGATAAGGGCCAGGCTTCACACCATAAACACCCAGCGTCTGCCCGAAGTCCTCTTCCGGCGTCACCAGATCGATCTTTTTCGCGACATCGAAAAATCCCCCGACGCCAACCGTACTATTGACCAGAAATCGACCCAACTCGATACCGGCACCCTTCACCTTTCCCTGGAATACATTGTTTAGAAAACGCGGAGCAAAGCGAATGTTGTAGAAAAAGTTGCTGACCCCGACCTGAACCAGGTCCGGCGTGATGAAATTGTATCCTTTGGCGACCGGCTTGAGGATGAAGCGATCCATTTGCCGATTGAATTCGAAGATGCCCGTATTCATCGACTCCAAGGGATCATACTCCTCATCGCCTCCCTCCTCAGTCCGGGCAAAGGGATCGTGCGGTTCGTCCGATTGAATAGCTGGTGGCGGTGGAGTCTGACCGGCCACTGGTTTCGCGTCACTCAACCCCTGTGTCTGCACCGTGCCGGCTTTCCCCGCACATCCAATCGCAAACATCATCGCGACACTCAGCAGACAGAACGTCAACAGACGAAAAGGAATCATCACTCCGGCCTCCTTCACCGACATCGTTCATGACATGTCTACTCTAACCGCCAGGAAGCCGCTCCTCTGAGTAAGGCTTTGGCTCAGCCGCCGCGCACTGTATCAAATGTCGAGACAATCTCCAATCACTTCTTTGAAAGCGGCAGAGCTGAGTCGGCCTGTTTCAGGATTGGATGGCCGCCTGTATGAATTCGGTCAATCGCCCGAAATAGGCCGTGCCCCCGACCTGGTAAGTATTGTTATGGTCCGCGCCGGGGATGACGTAGAAGGATTTGGGTGGTATGGTTGCCTCGAAGACCTGTCGACCCAACTCGATCGGGATGATGTCGTCCTTGTCGCCGTGAATGATCAGCTTCGGGAGCGACAGGTGTGGAAGACGATCTATTAAGGTGAAGTCTGCCCCAAGGAGCCAATGAACTGGCAACCCACCGTAATGGAATTTGGCCACTGCCTCGATAGATGGAAACGCCGATTCGAGAATCAATCCCGTGGCAGGCTTCTGCACGGCAAGTTCTCCCGCGACAGCTGCACCGAGTGAGCGCCCGAATATGATGATGCGTTCGGGATGAATCATCCTGGTTCGCGTGAGATAGTCATGGGCGCCTAACGCATCCTGATAGAGCCCCTCCTCCGACGGCCGTCCCTGGCTCCGACCATAACCGCGATAGTCGAACAGGAACACCGAGAGTCCGAGGCGATAGAGAAGCTTCAGATTTTCGAGGCGGTTGATGATCGTGCCGGCATTCCCATGGCACCAGAGCATAACCGGACGATCTGCTTGCACGTCCACATACCAACCGAACAACCGCACCCCATCGGCGGCCTGAAACCACACATCTTCGAGCGGCAATCCACTAACCCGAGCCCAGTCCCGATCTTGCCAAGGCTCAGGATGATAGACGAAGTATTGGTCAAGGATGCTCATGAGAAAGTCATGACGGCAACCAGTGGTCTCTTAACTCCTCACCAAACGTTTCTTCCCCAATTTCTCTAGACTTCTATAAGCACGTCCACACGAACGTCCGAAGATTCTTACTGAGCATTGAATGCAATAGAAGGACAGAGCTTCAAACTAGAATACGCCCTAATTCAATCGTACTGGGATTTACCTTGCCTCACTGGCAGAAGTCCCTTATATAAAGATAATGCCTTCTAGCGCTCCTCACCAGACGACACTGTCTTGCCTTGATGGAGGGAGTCCATGATGTCTCTCAGAGTTCTGACGACAGTGTGCGGGCTCTATGCGACGCTCGTCTTGTCTGGTTGCTCCATTGGGATGGCGCTTAGCGGGAACAAGCAACCGAACTTCGACTTCATCTCGGTCGGAGCACCTCGGAACCAAGTGGAAGCGGAATTTGGTC
>DATDFW010000558.1:0-2805 GCA_036522375.1 Nitrospiraceae bacterium | reverse complement strand
TATACAGACAGAAAAGATTCAGTCCGGGGATCGTATTGAGGCCAAAGTCGACGACAACAATCATGCGCTCTCCCTGCTCCCGGCCCCGTAAGCTAGAGGCTGATGAGCCCCAAGCCCGGTCGCGATACGATCGTGACGGATGGGAGTAGGAGGAACATGTCGATCATTGAAAAAGCGATTGACGTGAATGTGCATGCGTAAGCGTGAGATTGAACCATAGTTTTTCCAGCAAGGGGAGAGCGGCAGTCAGTGTGGTTGGTTGACTCATTATGGTAGCCAGTCACTGTGCCCCCTCGTGTTCAAGTGTTTCGCTGCCCTCGTGGCACGATGGATGAAAATCTCACGATCCGGATGGGAAATCCTTCCAAAATTCTCTCGCCGCCGATCATCGACTTTCATGGTATAGGTTTCACCCGTTTGCCAGAGGGTTGCTCAGTCAGCGCGAGTGAAGAGTGAAGGACAATGTCAGCAATGTGAGAATAGCTCCACACTTCCGAATTGGTGAGACCGCCTACTGGGTCACGTCTTGACAGTCGTCCGATTGTCGAGTGACACGTTGGGGTTCTTTTGCCGATGGACACTGTCTGAACAGGCAAATTGACCTCAATGGATTTCTAAATGGGTTTGCCCTCGCCTGCTCATGTGTATTGCATATGCGTAGAGGGCCGTTCATCTCCGTGCCTTTTAGGATTCATGGGGACAGGATAAATCGACAGGGCGTGATTCTGGTCAGTCACCTTCGCTAGGATACGATCCCCTTTTCTTGAATTCTCCCATTACTTGGTCGTGTGATCTTTGCCAATCGGACGTTCTTACCTTTTCTGATTTTTTATGAAATGGTTGCCATGGTCCACACGCATCACGTCGACCTGGATGAAGTGCTCCCACTCCTTGGGCTGGGGACGTCTCCTTTTAATTGGCTGGCCCATCCTTCTTTTTAGATTGGCCAGCGTTCATGTCTTCCGCCTCGGCTCAATGGACAGCCCGAGGCACAACACAAATCCCCTGACACAATCCGGAAAAACTTTAGGAAACGGTCGCATAACTCCCCTCGATTTGAGGACTCTGCCATCGGTGCTTCCAATCAGCCCCTTCACCTTGTGGTTATTAGTCCGTTGAGTCTTGAACACTGGGAGCACACCTGGGCAAGGCGATGGCGAATTGGTATTTTTTTTGTAGGAGCATCTAGGGGTTGTTCTAGTGGCAGGACAAGTGCGGCTTTGATACCAACAATGGTACTGGAGACGAAACGAACGAAAATTATCGATCATCATACGAAAATGGAGGCACTCATGAATGGGACCACTGCTAATATCTCCCGTGACACCCAAGACAGAGAACACCTCTCTGCCTGTAGCCAAGTCATCAAACGTTCTAATCATGGGTCGGTTGGATGCAGGCGTTGCGGTGGGATGCTGGTGAATGAACAATGCATGGATATTGGAGCGGAAGGGAGCGGACACCGGTTCTGGGGCATGCGCTGCGTTCAGTGCGGCGACATTATTGATGAGACGATTTTGCGAAACCGCTATGCGCTCCCCCACGCGCTTAGCAAACTTCGGTCACGGACCCGGTTACGCGCCACAGTACAGACTTTTGGCAAGCTCTGTGCCTGAAAGATATTCGTCATCGCGTTTCCATCGAATAATGCCACAAGAAAGAGGAGCAACACGAAGCTCTCACAGAGTCGCGAATAGCATGGGCTCTTCTTCTACGTCCGAGGCGTGGTTATCAGCGTGAATGTCTAGGCTGCACTCTTCCAGGAGCCGGGCATACTTGTAGCTGGGACGTCCCCTAGTTCCGCATGATTATTTTCAATAAGGTGGAAGCAAGCCAATTCCCGACGGCGCTCCCTTCTACCAAATCTAGGGAATGTACGAGTTGCTAGAATTCTATGGGTGGGTATAGTGGGCAAGGAACCGAAGAGTTTCCGGTTTGGAGCCGATGAATTATGGCAGAGAAGCAACGATCTCCCCAGACACAGGAGAGCCGGCCTGGGCTGCAATCAAAGATGATTCCGCAACCCAAGTCGGAAGATAGCACGCGACGAGGTGGCGGCAAACTTCATGGAAAGGTGGCCCTGATTACCGGTGGCGATAGTGGAATAGGGCGAGCCGTCGCCGTGGCCTTCGCCAAGGAGGGCGCCGATGTGGCGATCGTCTATCTCAACGAGCATCAGGATGCACGAGAAACCCAACGGCTTGTGGAAAAAGAAGGTCGACGGTGTCTCATCATAGCCGGGGATGTGGGTATAGTCCGCTGTTGCGAGGACAGCGTCAAACAGACGGTCGCGGAACTGAACAGTCTCGACATTCTCGTGAATAATGCGGCGGAGCAGCACCCACAAGAGAGTATTGAGGGTATTACGGCGGAGCAGCTGGAGCGAACATTTCGAACTAACATTTTTTCATTCTTCTATATGACGAAGGCCGCCCTGCCGCATCTCCATGAAGGCAGTGCCATCATTAATACGACGTCGGTCACTGCTTATAAGGGTAGTGGGCATTTACTGGACTATTCTTCGACGAAAGGAGCGATCGTCTCGTTTACCCGATCGTTAGCACAAGGACTCGCCGAAAGGAATATCCGCGTGAATGCCGTCGCGCCAGGTCCCATTTGGACACCGCTCATTCCGTCCAGCTTTCCCGCAGACAAGGTGGAATCGTTTGGCTCTGACGTGCTCTTAAAGCGAGCAGGCGAACCAGCAGAGGTGGCGCCGAGTTATGTCTTTTTGGCCTCCGAGGATGCCTCTTACATGACGGGACAAGTGCTGCATCCAAACGGGGGCACCATAGTGAATGGTTA
>DATDFW010000557.1:0-8740 GCA_036522375.1 Nitrospiraceae bacterium | reverse complement strand
TCAGCGGCAGCCAGCTATAGTTGGCGATTTTGTCCCACAAGCTCGCTGCTGCGAGGAGGTCTTGCGGCGAGATGCCCTCACCCTTCACCGGAGTATTCATGAACGACGTAGGACCGTTGATCACGAACAGCGTGATCATTCCGATCAAATTCAAGAGTACGCCAAGGGCGATGTGGCGTCCCTTCTTCTCACCCTTCCAGACGTCCCAGGTATAAAAATAGACGTACAGCACGATTGTCCCGCTGATAAACAGCAGCGGGTAGATCACCGCGAACACGAGATAGAACTGATTAATGAACCACGTGGTGAACTGTGGGTAGGTTGCGAGGAGCACGAAAATGAACAAGCCACCCGTGAGGGCGGTCATGCTGAAGAGAATGACTGTCACCTTGGTCACTTCTTTGGCTAAGCGATCGTATCGAAGATCTTGCTTCCGATATCCCAACCACTCTGAGATGACGGAAAAGATCGGGGCCCCGAGAATGAACGCCGCAAACAGAATGTGAAGCTGGGCGACGATCCATACAGCAGTCCGATTTCCCGTATAGGGAAACTCGACCGAAGGAGCGCCGGGAGCTTGAGCATAAGCCACTCCACCAAACAAGGCCAGAAGCGCACATGCCACGACGAGACTGCGCTGCCACGTCTTCATGATCCTTCGCCGCCTCTCTCCGCTAGGAGCCAGTCCGACATCGAGCGATCTATAACATGCTTGCTCTTCTGTACAACCCGTTTATCGACAGGCCACGCAGGTGTGTCCTTATTTCCGGTTCCGCAGAACCCTTCTTTCCCTCCGCTCGTACCTTGCGGCAGGAGACCTTGTGCGCCAGAGAGATTGTGCGGCATACCAGATAGCGTCATTTCACCGTGAACCGTGCGATGACTCCGCGACAAGCACTGACGGGGCAAGGAGAAGATCTAGTAACGACTGTGAAGGCAAACCGTTCATTCCGGTATGGCATGGCACCCTAGGCATCATGATGCGAACACACCACTAGGGTACCACGCCACCCGGGTGTTCAGGGCAAGACAGTCGTTGGGCCACTGTCGGACAGTAGGCTACGAAACTGAAGACCCTTTATTTGCCAGCCGGTTCAGGAGCAGCTGGAGCGGCAGCCGCAGCCGCCGAGACACTCGCTGCATCAACCCAAGATTTCTTTCCGGCGTCCCATCCCTTCCCAGCCAACGCGTAGGTTGCCTCATATAACGTGAGCTTCCAGATATCTTCCTCTGACAGCTTGCTTTTCCACGCCTTCATCTTCGTATTGGGAACCCCTTCGGCAATCCGCCAGGCCCATACTGAATCGGAATAGAGTTTCATCCGATCGACGACGCGGAAGTCACGAGCACCCGCCTTGGTCGGCTTGCCGTCCTTGCCATGGCAGCTGGAACAATTCACGTCGGGGTTTGTCTCGCCGATATAGAGCTTTCGCCCTTCTTCCAGTTTAGCCGCATCGGTCCACCAACCGGCCGGCATATGCTTGTCAGCCCACTCGGCGGGAGCCGGAGGCGGTGCGACGATTGGGCCCTCCCCTCCTCCTCCCTCTCCACAGGCCGCTAAGAAGAGCCCTATCCCCAACACAACCGCCAACTGCGAAACGTTCATCTGCTTCATAACCTTCACGCGCTCCTTATTATCTCGACCACATCGATGCATTTTTGACTCTTATAACCCAGACGAAAAAAAACGCTTTCACCGGGGCGATATCCCCTTGTAAAAGCGTTGACTCTAAACCTAATCGTGACGACACACGCACTCCCCCGCCACTTCGATTCACCGATCCAGAGAGGTGCGCATCAGCCCCACGGACCGCTTCGGTTATTTCTTACGCTTGCCCTGAGACGCCCCTCGTTTCTGCCCTTGTTTCCGCCGTGAACGAAACAGTTTGATCCCAATGAACCCACCCACAGCTGCGGCCATTGCCCCAGACCCTATATAGAGCCACAGAGAAGCACTGGTTTTGTCATGTGCGCAGCCGGTTCCAAAATTAACCTGAATGATTCGTTCTGACTCCAGATCCTTCGGGTCAAACGAAACTTTCCGTTCTTGTTGCACTCCATTTGATTCAATTAGAAGTGGATCGCCAAGGTTATCGTTATGAAGATGAAACGCCGCTTTGTAGTATCCATCTCCATCGGTCTTGACGACTTGCCCATAGGAGATTTTCGTATCCTTGACGAGTACATCGACATTCGCACTGCTTTTACCGTCTGCCCCGCAGACAACCCCTTCGACCGTAAACCTATGGTCAGCTTCGTGCGTCGCAGAAACAACTGACGGGAGACCGCCCACCATTACAATAGCGAGAAGCCATTCCCGCCATCGTGATTCACTCTGTACGATTTGCCTGCGCCTCACGTGATCCGGACTGACGCCTCTTTTCCTCCGAGCGCTTTTTTGTTTTTACCTCACACAAGAGATCGTGTGATTATTGCCAATCCAGGCCAATTTTAAAGGTGGATTTTTAACATAGCCCCTACCCGTTGTCAACGAACTGACGACAGGTCTGACGTAGAGGCAAGCCCATTTTCAAGCACTTGAAAAGAGGCATCCGATGTAAGCCTATATAAGTGGGAAATGAGGCGACAAAGTGCGATTGACGGGAGAAGAACTTACAGAATTCCGCGTGTCCTTGCATCGGCAGCAATACGATTTATTTCGGCTCGTCGCTCCGAATCCTTCTTGGCGATCCAGATCTCCCAGGACTTCCCTGTGGCTGTATCTTCTCCGGTGAAGGCGATCGCGGCAATCTGATCATAGCGGATGTGTCGAGTCTGAGAACTGTCGGAAGGGAACATCTCGAGATAGGAGTCAGAACCGTTGACCTGACGATTAAAGAGATACCCGCTGAAGGATTCGCCAGATTTCAGCGACACTGTGACATCGCCGCGATAATCGAACGCCAACTCCACCGCTTCTGCAAGCTCAGCGAACGAATTCGGCTGAAATACCCGACCTTCGGGTGATCCCGTTACGCCGCGATCACTCTGGTTATGGGGATCGGTCATGGAAAAACCGTGAGGGGTGAAATGTATTTCGTTCTTCGCGAGGGACTCGCGAGATGTGCAAAAAACGCGGAACTGATTGAGCGTGTCGTCATGAGTCGCGCACGTCTAGCCCATCTCGCTCACACTTCACGCGCAAAATCATCGCGAGGTAGGAAGCATCGTCAGCTTGACAGTCCGGCCAAACCCAGACATGGTTCCAAACGTATCTTCAACAGCCGATGGTTCATACCCGCAATGCACCATGCAATCGGCACATTTTTCGTTTCGCCCTGTTCCGTAATGATCCCATTCCGTGCTGTCCATCAGTTCTCGAAAGGTCTTTGCATAGCCCTCTTGAAGTAAATAGCACGGCTTCTGCCACCCGAAGACGTTAAAGGTCGGGTTGCCCCATGGCGTGCATTGGTATTCTCGTTCCCCCATCAAGAAATCTAGGAACAGCGGCGACTGATTGAATTGCCACCCCTTCTTCGGATTCCCCAAGATACGGGAAAACAATTCTCTCGTGCGCTCCCGCTTCAGGAAGTGCTGCTGGTCCGGCGCCTTCTGATAGCTGTAGCCCGGCGAGATCATCATACCCTCGACGCCGAGTTCCATCATTGCATCGAAAAACTCCCGCACACGTTCTGGATTGGCATCGTCGAAAAGGGTGGTGTTGGTCGTCACCCGGTGTCCCCGCTTCAATGCTGCCTTGATCGCCTTCACCGCCACATCATAGACACCGTCACGACAGACGGCTAAATCGTGTTCTTCCTTCAACCCATCCATATGGACACTGAATGTCAGGAACTTGGAGGGCTGATAGTCGTCGAGCTTCCGCTCCATCAGAATCGCGTTAGTACAGAGATAGATGTACCGCTGCTGTGCGACCAGCCCACGCACAATAGAGGGCATCTCGGGATGGATCATCGGTTCGCCACCGGGAATACTGACGATCGGGGCGCCACATTCCTCTGCTGCAGCCCAACACTGTTCTGGCGTGAGCCGTTTGTCCAGCACATGATCCGGATATTGGATCTTTCCGCAACCGGCACAGGCCAAATTGCAGCGGAACAGGGGTTCTAGCATCAGCACAAGCGGATACCGCTTTACCCCTTTCAGTTTCTGTGTGAGCACATACTTTGTCACTGTAGCCATCTGGGAAAGTGGAACGGCCATTCCTCTCTCTCCTTCTTTTCAATTTATGTCGATAACAGCAATCACCGCGCTAGTAGGTTGTAAACGTTGACGATTCTAACACCCAGTACCTCTCCCGTCAATTTACTTTCCCCTCCATACTCTAGCCGCAGCCGAAAGCCATCCATTCTCTAGCAGATGTTCCAGCCACTCCGAGAGGCAGATTGCCGATGGCCGGCAGGGGGGTGCTCGCTACGATCGAGCAGTACGAGGAGCGGTTTTGGAGGCGCCGAGCGGAGTCGAACCGCTGCATCGCAGTTTTGCAGACTGCTCCCTTAACCACTTGGGTACGGCGCCCCGCACGCATTATAGCGGTCCTTCTTTCCAGATCTCAATGTACACGTTGGAAGGTAGCGACTGAGGACGAAACAGGTTCGTGATTATCGGTTGGGCAGGACAGGAATTTCTTTTCCGAGAGTCGCAGGCTGATCCGACTGCGTCCCAATCGATTCCCAGCCTTCGTTCGAATGGACCGCGACCTGCCCATTCTCTTCGGCGTCTTTTTCTTTGGCCATCAGCTCAACCTCATGAATCAATGTGTCCATCAATTCTTCGATCGGCACCTTTCGAACGAGCTTGCCCTTCTTGAACAGGATGCCTTTGCCTTCGCCTCCGGCGATCCCGATATCCGCTTCCTTCCCTTCGCCGATACCATTCACGACACAGCCGAGGACCGACACATTGAGCGGAGTTTTGATATGGCCTAGCTTCTTCTCCAGTTCATTGGCAAGCTTCACCACGTCGATCTCCACGCGGCCGCACGTAGGACAGGCAATGACATTGATCCCTCGGTGACGAAGCTCGAGGGACTTCAAGATTTCGAAGCCAACCTTTACTTCCTCGACCGGATCAGCCGCGAGTGATACGCGCAAAGTATCGCCGATCCCCTGCGAGAGCAAATACCCGAGACCCATGGTGGATTTGACGGCTCCAGTCATCGCCGTTCCGGCCTCTGTAATGCCGATATGCAGCGGATAGTCGGACTGGTGTGCAAATAGCCAGTAGGCGTCGATCGCATGGTGCACATCCGACGCCTTCAATGACACCTTCATATTCGTAAACCCTACATCCTCTAAAGCATGGACGGCATTGAGCGCCGATTCGGCCAAGGCTTCAGGTGACGGCCAGCCGTATTTATCCAGCAATGGCCGCTCGAGTGACCCGCCATTGACGCCGACGCGTAAGGGAATCCCCCGTTCGTTCACAGCCTTGATGACTTCTTCGACTTTCCACCAAGCTCCGATATTGCCCGGATTGATCCGGACACAGTCCACGATCTTCGCGGCTTTGAGCGCCAGCCGATGATCGAAATGAATATCCGCAATCAGCGGCACGGTCATCGCCGCTTTGATCTTAGGCAATACAGCCGCCGCTTCATCGTCGGGTACTGCCACGCGAATCACTTCGCACCCTGCAGCCTCCAACTGGCGAATTTGTTCAATCGTCGCAGCGGCATCACGGGTGTCAGTCGAACACATCGACTGGACGGACACGGGCGCGCCTCCGCCGATCTTGACCTTACCGACCATGATCTGTCTCGTTTTTCGTCTGGTAATGTGCATGGAGTCTTTTCGCTACCTTAGTCCTATGTCCAACATTTCACACCGCACATCTTCGATCAGCTCCCCTGTTCATCTCCATGGGGAAGATGATCGGCCGACGAGGCAAACGTGAACTTCTCTCGTGAAATAACCGGTATCCTATCGATGAGTTCCTTCACGCTCTGATAGATACCTTCCGCCGTCAACCCGTATCGTTCGCGGAGGAAATCCTGAGGACCTTGCTCAATATACCAATCCGGCAACCCAAGGACTTTCGTCATCACATCCGTCACCCCGCCATCGGACAGAGCCTCGAGAACGGCTGAACCGAACCCACCCATCTTACAGCCTTCTTCAACCGTCACTACATATCGAACTCGCTTCGCCACCTCGACGATCAAGTTCTGATCCAGCGGCTTCACAAAACGCGCATTGACAACCGCCGTGGAGATCCCCTCTTCCTCAAGTCGTTTCGCCGCCGCCACGGCATGCGAGACCGGCACTCCGATGGCCATGATCGCCACCTCCGTACCATCGCACAATAACTCGCCCTTTCCGATCGGCAACGCCTTCTGCTCCTGATCCATGGTGACGCCGAGACTCAGTCCGCGCGGGTATCGTACCGAGGCAGGCCCGTTATATTGGACGCAGGTTTTCAGCATGTGCTGCAACTCATTCTCATCCTTCGGTGCCATAACGACCATGTTCGGAACATGCCGCAAAAACGCATAATCAAATGCCCCGTGGTGCGTTGTCCCGTCTTCTGCAACCAGCCCGCCACGGTCGATGCAGAAGGTCACTGGCAGATTTTGCGTCGCGACATCGTGCACCACTTGGTCGTACGCACGCTGCAAAAAGGTGGCATACAACGCCACCACCGGGCGGAGACCTTGCGTCGCAAGGCCCGCCGCAAATGTCACCGCATGTTGTTCGGCAATCCCCACGTCATAGAACCGGCTCGGAAACTCTTTCTCAAAAACGTTGAGACCGGTTCCCTCGCACATCGCAGCTGTAATCGCCACGATCCGCTTGTCCTTGCGGGCCAGCTTGACCAATGACTCGATGGCGATCTGCGTGTAGGACGGGCGCGCCGCTTTCTTCGCCGGTGCTCCGGTTTCCCGAACAAAAGGAGGACAGGCATGGAACCAAACCGGATTATTCACTGAAGGCTCATAACCCAGCCCCTTTTTGGTAATAACATGGAGTAACACGGGCCCTTTCATCTTCAACACATTTTCCAATGTCGGGAGAAGATGCTCGAAATTATGCCCGTCAATCGGCCCCGCATACCTGAACCCAAGCTCTTCAAAGAGCAATCCAGGGAGAATCGCTCCCTTGGCCAACTCTTCAGCCCTGCGAGCCCACTTTTGCATGTCTTGACCAATGTGGGGAATCTTCCCCAGCAGTTGGCCTGTTTCCTCTCGCATTTTGTCATAAAAATCTCCGGTGATGGTCCGGTTCAGATAGGAGGAAATGGCGCCGACGTTTTTCGAGATGGACATTTGATTGTCGTTCAGAATGACCAGGAAATCTTTCCCCAGGCCTCCGGCATGCTGCAAACCTTCCAACGTCATCCCGGCCGTCATAGCGCCATCGCCCACGATGCAGACGACCTTATGTCGCTGTTTCAACTGCTCACGCGCCTCGACCATACCGTAAGCCGCAGATACGCCGGTTCCCGCATGGCCCGCGTTGAACGTATCGTATTCACTTTCTTCACGTTTGCAGAAACCGCTCAGCCCTCCATACTGCCGGAGCGTATGGAACCCCTCGCGACGCCCTGTCAATAGCTTGTGCGCGTAGGCTTGATTGCTGGTATCCCACACGATCTTATCCTTGGGTGTGTCGAGCAGGGAGTGTAATGCCACGGTGAGTTCGATTACTCCGAGGTTCGAGGCCAAGTGCCCTCCGACGTTGGACACCACACCGATGATCTGTTCCCGCAGTTCCTGGCACAAGGCAGGATACAGAGTTGGTGGGAGCCGTTTCAGATCAGTCGGGCTCTGAATGGTCTTCAAAATCGACATGTGGGATGCTCCTTTTGCGTCAATGTGTTCGCTTGTAACAATGAGTTAAGCCCTGTGACCACTGGGCGAAGGAGTGTGGCAGCCTGGATGCTCGCCGGGATGAGTTTCACATGGGACTCCCATATTGTCAAGGGGTTATAGGGATCTCATTACCGAACATCCCGCTGCGCTTATGTCGCATATCGATAGGTCAATAATGTGGAAAGCGTGAAATCAGCAGCGCTTCCTGTAATGAAGTCAAGATTCTCGATCGCATAACCTTGCCACAAGAGATTCTGCGTGAGACGGTAGCTGAACCCCAACACGGATTCCGTCACCCCTTTATCCAACACTCGCGTGCCCGTGCCATGGAATGGTGAGGAGTAATAATCGAACTGCGTCGTGAGGGAAAGATTCTCGGACCAGAGATACTCAACGGCGACAAGTCCTGACATTGTCGGCTGGGCAGATATCCCTGCGATACGCCCGGTTGGCACCACCCCGTTGAGATTCCCATAGACCATCCAGCGACCGCCAAAGCCTTTTTCAACCGCCAGCCCCAACCCAAAATCCGGGCTGCCGCTCCCAAAGAATTGCCCTTCATCCCCTGTCGGAAGTTTGAGGGCTGTACGGACCGACACAGCCGGCATCGATGCCGTCTCCAGTAGCACTTGGTACTTGCTTATTATCGTGCTATCTCCCAATCCCACAGCTCCGTCCCGGCCGCTCGCGATGGTCCGTCCTCCTCGAGAAATGTTGAACGCATAGTCCGTCTGACTCAGTGCGCTCCGGGCCGGTGACACGCCGCTAGTGAGCCGCTCCACTGACTTGATAGGTCCATCCATAAATCCCTGATAGCGATAGAGTATAGGCACTTCCACGGCGAACTCCCATCGCTCCGTCGCTCCATACCGAAGAAACAATCCTTGTCGAAGCGTTTCAAACTTCATCGTCACGCTGGTTGGCGGACCTCCATCACGAAAAATGCTGGCGGTTTCCGCGAGTTCCAGT
>DATDFW010000556.1:0-2770 GCA_036522375.1 Nitrospiraceae bacterium | reverse complement strand
CGAGGCGCAACTGTATGACTGCCTCAAGGCCGTGGTGCAACCACCGGCGCAGACCCCAACCAGCACGGGGCGGCCTACAGATCATGCTCCCTCCCCCGAGCTGGTCACACGTCACAGTATGGCGGAGGCAAAAGCGCGGGTCAGTAGTCGAATTCTGGTCGCCGAGGATAACCTCATCAACCAGAAGGTCGCTGCGCGGATGCTCGAAAAGTTGGGATATCGAGTGGATCTCGTGGCCAATGGATTGGAAGTTCTGAACGCTCTGACGGACATCCGCTACGCTGCGGTCTTAATGGATTGCCAGATGCCGGAGATGGACGGATTCGAGGCCACCGCAGAAATTCGCCGGAAGGAAGGGGCGGGCGACCATCTTCCGATTATCGCCATGACAGCGAATGCCATGGCCGAAGACAGGGACCGCTGTCTCGCCGCCGGCATGGATGATTACATGAGTAAGCCTGTGCAATCTAAGGTCTTGGCAGAAGTACTCTCACGATGGGTCAACGCGTCGGCAGCTCCCTGTACCACAACCGGTGACAGCCCACTACCGACGGGATCGGTGAAGCATATCTTGTAAAGCGCAACTCTTTCATCACTCTCAATTCAAGACCGAGAGGCGCACACCTCCTTACTCAACCCTATCATCCAAGATCTCGCTATCCATGGGCTTCCTGCCCTGCTTCTCAATGGGCCGCCGGGGCCGGTCCCAGCTGGGCATCCTCTGGTCGCTGTGTCGGCGCCCAGCGCGTGAGCACCGCTTTGAGCTCTTCCAGCTTTACCGGCTTAGAAAGATAGTCGTCCATTCCCGCATCTAAATATTTCTCACGGTCCCCCTGCATGGCATCCGCCGTCATGGCGACGATGGGAAGTCGTCGGCTTGACTGGTCTCTTTCGCAGCTTCGGATCACCGCCGTGGCGTCTATTCCATCCATCTCGGGCATTTGGCTATCCATCAAGACCAACGCGTACTTGACCCGCGAGACCGCTTGGACCGCTTCGAGTCCGTTGGCCACGACATCTGCTCGATAGCCGAGCTTCTCGAGCTGACACACCGCGACTTTCTGGTTCACGATATTGTCGTCTGCCACAAGAATGCGGGGGCGCGCTGCGGCTGCGGCTTCCTTGATGACGTGTTGCGTGACCAACACCTCGTGTAGTCGACTCGAGACCTTGTCATCACCCGGATCAACGGGAGACATCGGAGGCCTGTCCACAATGAGGCACAGACAATCGTATAGCTGTGAGCGATGCGCGGGCTTGGTCAGATAGGCAGCAATCCCCGCCTCTTTTGCCTTCTCAGCCTGCCCCCGAACACCGATCGAAGTCAGCAAGACAAGGCGCGTCGCCGCCAGGACGGGATCCTCGGTGATCGCGTGTCCCAATTCTAGTCCATCCATGCGAGGCATCTGAAAATCGAGGATGGCTATATCGAAAGGCTCTCCACGAGCCGCTGCATCTCTCAGCAGGGCAAGGGCCTGGTACCCGTCAGAGGCAGTGGCACTCTGGAGGCCCCAGTCTAACGCGTATTGCTCCAGAATGCGCCGGTTGGTGGCATTGTCATCCACAATGCACAACCGGCGCCCGTGAAGGGACGTTTTTGGCAACGGTGTCGCGTGAGCCGGTGCCGGTTGTTTAGTCAGCCATAACGTGAACCGGAAGGTGCTGCCCTGTCCGAGAACACTTTCGACTCCGATCTCTCCCCCCATCTGGTCAACGAGTTGTTTGCAAATGGCGAGGCCCAACCCAGTGCCGCCGAACTTCCGTGTGGTCGACGTATCCGCCTGAGAAAACGGCTTGAACAGAATCGCCTGTGCCTCGGGGGCAAGGCCCATTCCCGTATCGGTCACAGAAAATTCAATGAACGCGCGGTCGTCGATCTCCTCACCACGAGTTACGTGAATCATCACCTCGCCCTGCCGGGTAAACTTGAGCGCATTGCCGACGAGATTGACAAGAATTTGACGCAAGCGGCCGGGGTCGCCCCGCAGAGCCGTGGGCACCTCAGCGTGCAGGAGACAACCTAATTCCAGGCCCTTGCTCGACGCCGGTTCAGCAAAGAGATCCAGGGCCTCTTCGATAGTCGTCCGAAGGTCAAAGTCTATGGTCTCCAACGTCAATTTCCCGGCCTCGATCTTCGAGAAATCAAGGATATCGTTGATGATGTGAAGCAGGGCTTCACTGGACCGCCTCACGGTCTCGGCATAATCGCGCTGTTCAGGAGTCAGAGGTGTATCGAGCAAGAGTCCGTTCATTCCCATAATGCCATTCATCGGAGTCCGGATCTCATGACTCATCACCGCCAGGAATGCCGACTTGGCTCGCGTGGCGGCTTGCGCCTCGGTCAGTGCCTTGTCCAAATCCCGATTCTTGCGCTCAACCTCTTTCGCATAACTATGGACGGTGGTTTGGTAGACATCCATTAACTGGTCGAGCACCAATGTCTCGGACCGCAACTGGGTGGGTGTCAGCAATTCGTGTGGCTGTGAGGAATGACCAGATTGGCCGGGCTCAGCAAAAATTGCTCCGTTCCTGTCGAACGGGAGAAGAGCGGCTTTGACGGCAAGGGCATGCGGCGTAAACAACGTTGCCGTCTCATAGGGGATGTAGGTTCTGCTGAAGAGGATCATCGCAAAGAGTTCTCCTGAGGGAAGCAGCCCCCCAAATCCAAGCACGGATCGTATGTGAAACGGAATGACAAAAGTGTCTTGCGCGGGGATGTAGGGGCTTCCGATTGCGTTGGGAACGTGAAATACATTGTAGGTCTTCTGCT
>DATDFW010000555.1:0-2543 GCA_036522375.1 Nitrospiraceae bacterium | reverse complement strand
CTGGTTCATCATATAGTCGCCATGAGAGGTGACGACCTCATCCAAGCGGCGCATCAGCGTGGAGACCATTGTGGTCGAAAGGGGCTGCAGGTCCAGTGTTGTCGGGGACCGTTTCATCCGGTCCATGTGTAGCGCACTTTCGCGGAGCGTTTTGCTGGGAATTGTTCCCCTATACACACAGGCGCCTCCGACGCCCGGCTCGCGTTCGATCATTGCCACGAGTTTGCCGGCTTTGGCGCCCTGGATGGCGGCCTTTTGGCCGGCAGGACCGCTCCCGATCACCACAATGTCATAGTGAATGGCTGTACTCATTGCGCCATCGTGTCCACGAGATTCAGTATCTTGTCTTTGAGGCCAAGTAATGCGTCAATATCGTTGGGGTAGAGATTGAGATCGGCGAAGACACTATGCTCACGAAGAGTGTTGTCATCGAAGGAATCGGGAATGAGGATGTAGGTTGCCAATCGGTCTGCCAGACAGGTCATCATCGCTTCCTGTCGATGTGAAGGCGCCTGCTCATAGATCCCATAGTAGGTGATGGCATCAGCCACCTGTGGAGGCAAGGACCATTCAGTTGCGATTAAGTTGCCTATGCGGGAATGGTAGCGGTCGAGGAAGGCGATGATCGCGTTGGGCTCGAGAGGGACATGCATTTCAGCGGCAATGGTCGTGACGGTCTTGAGGACGACTGGTTTTCCCACGGCATGCAGAAGACCGCACAGGTAGGCGCTCTCCACATTGTATCGGCGCATCCGCGCAATTTCCTTGGCATAGGCCCCGCTGGCCAGTGCATGGCGCCAGAGTTGTCGTACGTCCCCTTCATGTCCTGGAATCTTGACGGTCCCGCTTTTCAGTGAAATCGTGACGGCGATCTCCGACAGCTGATTCACACCGAGCATGGCGACGGCATGTTGAAGCGAGGCAATCGGCGTCCGAGGCATATAGGCAGGCGAGTTGGCAATTCTCAGCACATGAGCTGCCAAGGCCTGGTCTTGGTGAATAAGGGCTGACAGACGGGATGCATCTGCCGCTGGATCATTCGCCAGGGCCATGACCTTGCCGGCCACTTGTGGGAGTACGGGGAGATCGATTCGATCCTTGTCGATCCGGTCGACCAAGGCTCGTTCGACCTGCTCCGGCATTTTGAGATTCTGTGCTTGATCGATATCGGTATTCATGCCGCAGGTAGTTCTTGAGAGCGGTTAGGACCCACTGCATTTCAGTGCAATCTCTTGTCGGTCGACAAGGTTGGGAACTTTAATCCATGGAACTGGATGTCGGATTATGGAATCTATAGAACACAGAGGCCTTTGTGAGAGTACGCCGGTCAGATGGTGGCTGTATTGTGTGTGGGGTCGCGAGAATGGATGAACATACGTAGTCTATTTACTGTCAGCATTTAGAGCGACAATCTTTCGATTATGAATTTCATGTCAGCGTTGTTAGAGCCGATTAGCATTATTGCTATTACATAGAGAACAGATGTAAATTTCAGCGCAATGGTGCGGTAGTCGAATTGTGAGGCTGCCCATGCATGACGGTTCTCGCCTCCCCTTCGTATACAGACTGAGCGCAGTACCTCCGTATCTGGTCTGCCAGGACTCAAAAGAATTCGGCCGTTGCTGGGAATCCAGCCCGTGGAGAAGTGCTATGGCAGGCTTGCTCTCCGTGCTTTCGACCGACTGAGAGGGTATTCACTTAATCACCCCCATGGAGGTGGTACTTGTGTCTAGCATGAAACAGGTCAGAGTGTTGGTCGTGGATGATCACGAAGTCACGCGGGTCGGACTGCGGACGGTGCTGAGTCGAGAGAGCAGCATCAACGTCGTCGGCGAAGCCACGAACGTGAATGATACTGTGGATGAAGCCCGCCGCCTTCAACCGGATGTCGTATTGATGGATGTCCGCTTGTCTGGCGGCAGTGGAGTGGATGCCTGTCGTGCCATCAGGGATCTCTGTCCCGCCACGCGGGTGCTCTTTCTTACCTCCTATCAAGACGATGAAGCGGTGCTCGCTGCGGTAATCGGAGGGGCGGCCGGATACCTATTGAAACATGTGAATGCCGAGGCGTTGGTGCGAGCCATCCATGCCGTGGCACAGGGGCAGTCGATCCTTGATCCGGCCATTACACAGCCTCTGTTGACCCGCATGCGGTTGCAGAAAGAGGAGCCCGAATCCCAACGGACGACTCTCTCCACTCAACAGCAGCGTGTGCTCGCGCTCGTTGCCGAGGGGAAAACGAACAAGGAAATCGGCTCATCGCTTGAACTCAGCGATAAGACCGTGAAGAACTATATCCGATTCATTTTTCAAAAACTGAAAGTCACCCGGCGCGCCCAGGCTGCCGCTTTTTTTATTCGCGACTCTCCCGCGGAACGTCTGTCAGACTTCCATCCGTCGTTGAGGATGGATAAAAAACCGGTGAAATCCCGGTAACTGAACTGACCCCAATCGGGAAGTTCCACTCCTTCGCATCAGTGACATTCCCCGAGTCGCCTCATCCTATTCGTTCAAAAAGTCCTTCTTGGGGTCTCCTCGCGACG
>DATDFW010000554.1:0-5766 GCA_036522375.1 Nitrospiraceae bacterium | reverse complement strand
GGCGATCACAATCACCACATCACCCTTGCGAATGCGATTTTTTTTCAACGCCTGCTTATTCATTCACCACCTTCACCTTCACTACAGCACTTCCGGGGCGAGGGAAATAATCTTCATAAACTTCTTCCACCGGAGTTCACGCGCGATCGGACCAAATATACGGGTTCCAACGGGATCCCCATCCTTATTGATCAGTACACAAGCATTCCGATCAAATTTGATGTAGGAACCATCCTCACGGCGCACCTCCTTGGTGGTCCTCACGATCACAGCACGGCTGACATCGCCCTTCTTGACCGTTGCCGCAGGAATGGCCTCTTTGACAGCCACCACAACAATGTCTCCAAGCGAGGCATACCGACGCCTGGTTCCACCAAGCACATGAAAACACATCGCTTGCTTGGCACCGGAGTTATCGGCCACATCCATGTATGTATAGCTTTGAATCATAGTTCCGGTGTGTCCTCTACCCTTCGTACGATCTCGACCTACTCACCCCGTCCTTTTTCCATGACTTCGACGACTCGCATATGCTTATCCTTACTAATCGGCCTGGTCTCCACCATACGCACACGATCGCCAATCTTGCAGGCGTTTTCCTCATCGTGCGCCTTGAATTTTGTCACACGACGAAGCACCTTGCGGTAGAGAGGGTGTATCACCGACCGCTCAATTTCAACGACCACGGTCTTATTCATCTTATTGCTGACGACACGCCCAACCCATTCACGCCGTGGATTTACCGACGCTCCCATCCTCAAGCCCCTTTCGCCGCAGTGGAAATTGGTTCGACTTGTGCGAGCTCACGCTGGAGCGTTTTTACCCTGGCGATGGACCGCTTCGTCTTTCGAACTTGCATGCGGTTTTCCAATCGTCCGGTTCCTAATTGAAAGCGAAAATTGAATAGTTCCTGCGTGAGTTGCTGTAACTTTTCTGTCAGCTCGGGCCCCGTGAGTTGCCGTAATTCTTTTAGGTCCATAAAGGCAATGCCCCTTGATCTTGCGTCATGTTCACTCGAAGCTAAAACTCACCTCGAATGACACACTTCGTGGCAATGGGTAACTTATGTGAAGCCAAACGGAACGCCTCTTTGGCGACATCCGGAGTGACACCATCCATCTCATAGAGAATCCGGCCTGGCTTGACGACTGCGACCCAATACTCAGGGTTACCCTTCCCCTTACCCATGCGAGTCTCAGCCGGCTTTTTTGTAATCGGTTTATCGGGGAAAATTCTCGTCCATACCTGGCCACCGCGCTTCACACATCGAGTGATCGCAATGCGCGCCGCCTCAATCTGCCGGCTGGTAATCCAGCCAGGCTCAAGAGCTTTGAGCCCGAACTCTCCAAGGGTAATCTGGCTGCCTCGGTAGGCCTTACCAGTCATACGCCCTTTCATCATTTTCCGGAACTTCACTTTCTTTGGTGCTAACACGATACCCTCTTCAATTACCCAAGTCTGCGGTCAAATGCTGATTCTTTATTATTGTGGGGCGGCAGGGGAAGGACTTCCCCTTTATAGATCCACGTCTTGATCCCGATCTGACCCATTGTCGTATGGGCCTCGGCAAACCCATAGTCGATATCTGCCCGAAGCGTATGGAGCGGCACACGGCCTTCGCGATACCACTCAGAGCGCGCAATCTCTGCCCCGCCAAGACGGCCTCCAACCATAATCTTGATACCTTGGGCTCCAAGACGTAGGGCGGACTGCACGCTTCGTTTCATCGCTCGACGGAATGCCACTCGCTTTTCCAACTGAGTCGCGACGTTTTCACACACCAACTGGGCGTCCAGTTCCGGCTTCTTGATCTCCTTCACCGTAATATAGACCTGACCAGAGTAGCTCTTCTCCAACTCCGCCTTGAGCTTATCAACCTCTGCCCCTTTACGACCGATGATGATACCCGGACGCGCGGTATGGATAATCACACGCGTTTGGTCTCCAGATCGCTCGATTTCAACCTTGGCCACACCTGCATGAAAGAGACGCTGCTTAACCATCTTGCGAATTTTAATGTCTTGATGGAGCAGCTTTGCGTAATCCTTGCTGGCATACCATCGAGAGCCCCAGGTAACGTTATATCCTAGCCGGTACCCAATCGGATGTGTCTTGTGCCCCATAACTTCTTATGCCTCACTCAATCGGAAATACGTCGGTTCGGCTGTCGTCTCTTTCTACTTCTTTTCCTTTATGCTTGCAGCTGACACGACGACCGTAATGTGACTCATACGCTTGTGGATCGCATTCGCTCGCCCTTGCGATCGAGATCGAAAGCGCTTCAATGTCGGCCCGCAATCCACAAACGCTTTCGACACCACCATTGATTCACTGTCGCCCATCTCCTTTTGCTCCGCATTGGCCACGGCGGACCGCAAAATCTTTTCGACCACCTTGGACGCCTGACGAGGCAAATTTCTAAGCAATGCCAACGCCAGTGGGACCTGTTGCCCACGGATCAAATCGATCACCGGACGGGCTTTCCTCGGAGAGACACGTACAAACCGCAGAACTGCGCGCGCTTCAGCCATAACCATCCTATCGAATCGAGTGTGCCGAGACTGTTGGCCACGCTCTATTTGAGAGCCACTGCCTTCTCTGTCCTGGCGTGGCCATGTCCCTTAAAGAACCTGGTCGGAGCAAACTCTCCAAGTTTGTGCCCAACCATGTTTTCCGTCACGAAGACCGGAATGAACTTCTTGCCATTGTGGACTGCGAACGTATGTCCGATCATATCCGGAATGACAGTGGACCGTCGCGACCAGGTCTTAATAATCTTTCGATCCTTGGTCTGATTCATCCGCTCTACTTTCTGAAGCAGATGATCGTCAACGAATGCACCTTTACTGACTGACCTCGGCATCGCGTACTCCTACTTGCGGCGGGAAATAATGAACTTGTCCGTCGACTTGTTGTTGCGGGTCTTGTAGCCCTTAGTTGGAAGGCCCCATGGAGAGACCGGATGGGGGTTACCCTGCCCGGATTTTCCTTCGCCGCCGCCATGAGGGTGGTCGACAGGATTCATCACAACTCCGCGCACATTCGGACGTCGGCCCAACCATCGCGTCCGGCCTGCTTTCCCAACATTAATATTCTCATGATCCGTATTCCCAACCTGGCCGACGGTCGCGATGCAGGTTGAAAGGATCCTGCGCATCTCTCCAGACCTGAGTCGCACCTGCACGTATTCGCCATCGCGCCCCATGACCTGAGCTGCACCTCCCGCACTACGAATCAGTTGTCCGCCCTTTCCGGGTTTTAGTTCTATATTATGAATGGTGGTTCCCAATGGCAGACTGGCCAAGGGCAACGCATTCCCAAGACGAACCTCCGAGCCAACACCCGATTGCACCACATCCCCCACTTTTAGGCCGACAGGAGCCAGGATGTAGCGCTTCTCTCCATCTGTATAATGCACCAAGGCAATCCGAGCAGACCGGTTGGGATCATACTCAAGCGCAGCAATGGTCCCGGGGATTCCAGTTTTGTCGCGCCTGAAATCAATTTTTCGATAGAGCCGTTTATGCCCACCCCCACGGAAACGTACCGTTGTCCGCCCTTCGTTATTCCTCGCTCCAGTACTGCGGCGAAATGACGTGAGTGATTTCTCCGGCCGCTTCTTCGACAGTTCTTCGGTCGTCACCGCAGTCATCCCGCGACGTCCAGGTGTCCTTGGCTTGTATGCTCTGATTCCCATTTACAGTCGCCCCTCTTGCACACTGACCTCCGTTCGGTTCAATGCTGCTATGCGCTCTCGTAAAGCTCCAACTTCTCGCCTTGCTTGAGCTTGACAAAGGCCTTTTTCCAATCCGATCGCTTACCGGAAAAACGCCCCAAGCGCTTCACCTTCCCGCGAACATTCATCACATTCACCTGTTCGACCTTCACCTTCAACAGCGATTCAACTGCCTGCTTAATCTGGACACGATTCGCATCCGGGTGAACGAGGAATCCCACAGTATTGTTGCTTTCCCGCATTGCCGTGATCTTCTCCGTCAGTAACGGCTGTAATAGGATGCTATGGAGACCTGCCTTCATGCCCAGACCTCCTTCACTCGCGGCAATTCGCGCTCAAGTATCACAATCAATTCAGCCCGAACAATATCGTAGACGTTCAAACCTTCAGGCCCTACCACACACACATTCGGGAGATTGCCCGCAGCTTGAGCCAATCCAGCATGTCCCACACCTGCCACGATCAAGGCATAGGCCCCGGCACCCAAATGGCTCAACGCTCGGGCCAATAATTTTGTCTTGGGCTGATCCAACGACAGATTTGACACAATCACCACTTGTCCATCGGCCAACTTTGCCGAAAGGGCGCATTGAAGCGCAGCACGATATTTTTTTTTCGGCATATTGTAGGAATAATCACGCGGCTTCGGGCCAAACACCGATCCACCGTGACGCCATACAGGAGAACGGATGGACCCTGCTCGTGCCCGCCCAGTATGTTTTTGCTTCCAGGGCTTTTTCCCGGACCCAGCGACTTCTCCTCGTCGCAATGTGGATGCCGTTCCCTGACGCTCACAGGCACGCTGCATCACCACCGCTTCATGGACTAGAGCTGTGTGCGGCTTACAGCCGAACACTTCCTCCGGGAGATCGACTGTGCCGACCTTCTGCTTCTTCAAATCAACGACATCAACCGTGGGCATGCCCTACCCCTTCTTCGACTTTCTCACCATGATGAGTCCATTGGCGGCGCCGGGTATGGCCCCTCGAACGAAGAGCAAATTCTCGTCGGGCCTGGATTCAATAACTTTCAATCGTTGGGCCGTAATGCGCTCGGCTCCCATATGTCCGGGCAAGGTCTTCCCTTTCCAAACACGAGAAGGATACGAACTGGCGCCCATCGAGCCGGGATGACGATGGAACATGGACCCGTGAGATTCAGGACCGCCGGCATAATGATGCCGCTTCACCACTCCCTGATATCCCTTTCCCTTAGAAATACCGATCACATCCACCCAGTCGCCCTTCTTAAATATATCAACCCTAATGGATTGTCCTACTTCCACATCGCCAACCTTTTGAAACTCCCTCAGGACACGGGTGGCTGGTGCTGCCGTCTTCTTCAGATGCCCCAGTTCAGCCTTGGACAACTTGCGTTCTTTCACTTCGCCAAACGACAACTGGACAGATTCATACCCATCACGCTCTTTTGTCTTGATCGTGACGACGCGACAGGGACCTGCCTCGATGACAGTCACAGGCGTAAACCGTGCCTCGTCAAATATCTGGGTCATCCCCAGTTTCTTACCCAACAACCCGTTCGTCATGCATTCCGTTCCTTATCAGTCCTCTTCACTTAGAGCTTAATCTCGACATCCACGCCAGCGGCCAAGTTTAACTTCATCAGAGAATCCATGGTTTCAGGAGTCGCGTCCATGATATCCATCAAACGCTTGTGCGTTCTGATTTCGAACTGCTCGCGAGCCTTCTTATCTGCATGCGTCGCGCTCTGTACCGTAAACTTCTCGATGCGCGTAGGAAGCGGAATCGGCCCCACAATTTTCGCTCCGCTCCGGCGGACGGTCTCAACGATTTCCGCCACGGACTGGTCTAGCACACGATAATCAAACCCGCGCAAACGAATCCTTATTCTCTGTTCAACCTTAACCATTCATTCCTCTATTCATCGGCCGATCATTACGCCAGAATTTCGGTGACGACGCCGGAGCCGACAGTCTTGCCGCCCTCGCGCACCGCAAAGCGCAACCCCTGATCCATCGCGATCGGGCTGATCAACTCCCCCGTCACACT
>DATDFW010000553.1:0-5845 GCA_036522375.1 Nitrospiraceae bacterium | reverse complement strand
GCCGCGAGCCACTGGGGAGTTTTCCACTCTACTGACTCAGATCGGTTTGGTTGGAAAACTCATCGCGCGGGATCTGAGACGTGCAGGGCTGAGCAATATTCTGGGAACGACCGGCGAGGTCAATGTCCAGGGGGAAACTGTCAAGAAACTTGATGAGATCGCAAACGAGACCTTCTTGAAGGTATTCGGCCAGAGCGGACTGGTGTGTGCGCTGGCGTCGGAAGAAATGGAAAAGCCGGTTCTCTTCCCGGAACATTGGCCACAGGCCAAGTACATGCTGCTATTCGATCCGCTCGATGGCTCATCAAACACGGACTGCAACATGCCGCTTGGTGCCATTTTTTCTGTCGTGAGGTCCGAGCACAAAGACCGAATGCCGACTGAGGATGAGCTGATCCACCAGGGAACAAAGCAGGTGGCCGCCGGGTATCTCCTCTATGGGCCCAGCACTATGTTGGTCTATACGGTCGGACAGGGAGTCCATGGGTTTACATTGGAGCCCAGCATCGGCGAGTATATTCTGTCCCATGAGCAGATCTGTATTCCTGCTCGAGGCAAGATCTATAGCACGAACGAAGGTAACAGTCATAAATGGACGACGGGAACGAAGAAGTACATGGACTATCTCAAGCTTCCGGATACCGCCACGGGGCGGCCTTACAGTGGACGCTATTCCGGCTGTCTGGTAGCCGACGTGCATCGGATTCTCCTTGATGGAGGCATCTATCTCTATCCAGGTGAGCTGAAGAGGCCGGAGGGCAAGCTCCGGTTACTGTACGAAGCCAATCCATTGGCATGGGTTGTCGAACAGGCGGGAGGAAGAGCCAGTACCGGCACCATGCGCATCCTGGATGTGCAGGGCACACAGCTTCATCAACGGGTGCCGTTGATCATCGGCAGTGCGAATGACGTGCGCGATGCAGAAGAGTTCATCCAAGATAAACGTGAGCCGCGCATGACACATAATACGAGGGAAAGTTTCGTCGGCCCAGGTTCTTGACGGTTGACGTTGAACGCATAACGTTTCACGAATCCACGGAGGCTCGGCATGGCTGATCGAGTACAAGAAATCTTAAGCTGGTACAGCAGCGACAACGCGGGCACAAAAACGAATATCGCACGTTTGTTGCGCCATGGAAAATTGGCGGGGACGGGCAAGCTGGTGATTCTACCTGTGGACCAAGGATTTGAGCATGGGCCGGCCCGGAGCTTTGCGTCCAATCCAGGAGGGTACAATCCCCTCTATCATTTTCAATTGGCCATCGAGGCCGGCTGCAATGCCTATGCGGCTCCGCTGGGCTTTCTCGAAGCCGGTGCCGCGGAATTCGCCGGCCGGATTCCGCTGATTCTGAAGCTGAACAATCACGATGTCTTGCATGACGAAAAAGATCCGTTGCCTTCCGTGACGGGCAGTGTGAACGATGCGCTACGGTTGGGTTGTGCCGCTGTTGGTTTCACAATCTATCCCGGGTCTTCGCACTGTAACGCCATGTATGAACAGCTGCGTGGGATTGCAGCGGAAGCCAAGGACCGCGGGTTGGCGGTCGTCGTGTGGTCATATCCGCGCGGGTCGGCACTCAGTAAGGAAGGGGAAACAGCGATCGATGTGGTGGCCTATGGCGCTCAGATTGCGGCTCAGCTCGGTTCCCATATCATTAAAGTCAAGCTTCCTACGGCGCATCTTGAACAGGCAGCAGCGAAGAAGGTATATGAATCAGCCAAGATTCCGGCTGCGACGCTGGCGGAGCGGGTCAGACATGTGGTGCAGAGCTCGTTCGATGGACGCCGGATTGTCATTTTTTCAGGAGGGGTCAAGAGCGAAGACGCGAATGTCTTTGAGGAGGCACGGGCCATTCGTGACGGTGGCGGGTTTGGTTCCATCATCGGGCGAAACTCGTTTCAACGGCCTAAAGCGGAGGCCCTGAAATTTCTCCATACCATCATGGGGATATATGCCGGCGAGATACTGTGATGCGTCAAGATAGACGACTTGCGTGTGAAGCATTAGCGTCACGAGACATGAAGAGCAAGGATCACCGATGAAACTCGTTCGTGCGTGGCTGATACCGTTTGCTTTGGTCAGTGGAGGGATAGTTATCGGGATTGTGGTGGCATCTAACATGGGTTGGTTGCCAACCGGTACGGCAGGGCCTGAACCGATTCCCAGCCCGATCGTTCGCCCCGTGGCGACCGCGCCACAGTTACCGATGTCGGGAGGTGAAGGCAAGAACTTCGTTGAGATCGCAAAATCTGTGAAGCCAGCGGTCGTCAATATCGCAGCGTCGCGAAGCGGAAAACTCGGAGAAAGTCCGCACGGATCGCTGGAAGACCCGTTTTTTCGCAAGTTCTTCGGCGATGAGTTTTTTAAGCGTGATGCCCCTCAGCGAGAGCCCAAAGAGCGGGGTCAGGGGTCCGGGGTTATTGTGGAAGCCGGCGGATTGATCATTACGAACAATCATGTCGTGAATAAGGCCGATGAGATTCGGGTCTTTCTGTCGGATAAGCGGGAGTTTAAGGGCAAACTGATTGGAACCGACGCGAAAACGGATATTGCGATTGTGAAAATTGAAGCGACAGGGCTCCCAACCATTCCTTGGGCCGATTCCGATCAACTGGAGGTCGGGGAGTATGTGCTGGCCGTGGGGAGTCCGTTTGGGCTCACCCAGACAGTGACCATGGGGATCGTCAGCGCAGTCGGGCGAGCCAGTATGGGCATCGCCGAATACGAAGATTTTATCCAGACCGATGCGGCGATCAACCCTGGTAATTCCGGAGGCGCGTTAGTCAATGTGCGTGGCGAATTAGTCGGGATCAATACGGCAATCTTCAGTCAAAGCGGTGGAAGCATGGGTATTGGGTTTGCGGTACCCAGCAATCTGTCGCGTGCTGTCATGGATCAGTTGGTACGGACGGGGAAGGTTGTTCGTGGTTGGCTCGGTGTTGCGATCCAAGATTTGACTCCTGAGTTGGCCACCCAGTTTGGGATCACCGATACGAAGGGTGTGCTTGTGAGCGATGTCATGGCGGATAGTCCGGCGAAAAAGGCGGGATTTGAGCGTGCAGATGTCATTGTTGACTATGACGGCAAGCCGATGGATTCGCCGACGCATTTGCGGAATGCCGTCGCACAGACACCGATCGGAAAGAAGGTCTCAGTCAAACTGATCCGGGACAAGAAGCCCAAGACGATCGACGTCACGATTGCAGAACAGCCGAAAACATTAGGGCAGCCCGGCGCACCGGAGAGCCGAGAATCAGCGGTGCCGACGGGCGTTCTCTCAGATCTTGAAGTCCGTGAGTTAAACGAGGACCTGACGGCTCGGTATGGATTGAAGTCCACCGAACGTGGCGTCGTAGTGGTGGGAGTCAAGTCCGGAAGCACGGCGGAGGAGATGGGGGTACGCGAAGGGGATATTATTCTCGAAGTCAATCGCAAGGCGGTGAACTCGCTCAAGTCCTACGAACAAGCGGCTTCTGGCCTTGCTAAGGATCACGCAGTGCTCTTGCTGCTCAAACGGAAGGGCCAGACGATCTATCTCACGCTGAGGCCCTGACAGACGTCTTGGGAAGGTTAAGGTAAAGGTTGAGGCTCAGTGAATAGCCTATCTTCTTCGTTTCGGCCTTGCACATGACCACGACTCGCTCACCACGGATCGAGCCGATTCGTCGTCAGATTCCTTCGGTGGTGGCACTCGTGCCCGCTGCCGGTCGCGGGCTTCGGATGGGGGGCTCCGTCCCTAAACAATTTCTTTCGATCGGCGGTGAGCCGCTCATCGTTCAGTCGCTGCGGATCTTGCAAGCAGTTCCTGTGGTCAGGCAGATTATTCTTGCCGTCCCATCTGCAGACATTGAATATTGCCAGCATGAGATCGTCTCACGACATCGATTCAACAAGGTGACGAAAGTGGTGGCAGGTGGGGCAGAGCGCCAGGATTCGGTACGGCACGCGCTCACTCAGATTCCTTCGGACACCGACATCGTGCTCATCCATGATGCGGTGCGTCCATTTGTGACGCACCGGATGGTCGAGGAGGTCGTGGCGGCCGCGTGGAAAGAGGGGGCGGCGATTATCGCGCTTCCGATGAGGGATACGGTGAAACAGGTACGGACGGATGGGATGATTGAACGAACGATAGATCGCACGCCGTTATGGCTCGCCCAGACTCCGCAGGCATTTCGACGGGACTGGATCGAGACCGCTCACAGAAATGCCCATGCCGAAGGGGTACGGGCTACCGATGACGCATCCTTGGTGGAATGGCTGGGGCATTCGGTGGCGGTGGTTGAGGGGAGTGGAGAGAACATCAAAGTGACGAGGCCTGAAGATCTGGTGATCGGCGAAGCTATAATGGCGTCGAGAACGAAGGGACGCGAGACAAGCGGGAAGAGCGCGAAAAGCGGGAAACGCCAGTCTCGCCTGTCGCGCCAGTCTAGACCGTCTCGTTGACTTGTGAGGAGCTTCTATGACGATGCGAGTGGGCTGTGGCTATGACATCCATCCGCTGGGGCAGGGACGAAGGTTGATTCTTGGTGGGATTGAGGTGCCCCACAGCAAAGGGTTGATGGGACACTCTGACTCGGATGCATTGGTCCATGCCCTCTGCGATGCGCTGCTCGGAGCGATGGGTGAAGGAGATCTGGGCCGATACTATCCCAGCTCCGATCAGCGGTTTAAAGACATTTCGAGCCTGAAGCTATTGGAGGATGTGGTCGGGAAGATGCGAACGAAGGGGTATCGCATTGTGAATGTCGATACGGTCATTATCGCACAAGCTCCTCGACTCAGTCCGCATTTGGCAGGTATGCAGAAGCAGATGGCGCAGGTGCTCGGTGTCGATCCTCATCTCGTCAACGTCAAGGTGAAGAGCGGGGAAGGAATCGGCATGATCGGTCGGGAGGAAGGGATCGCCGCCCAGGCTGTCTGTTTGATCGAACAGACCTAGCCCAGCGTAGGATTATGTGATCATGGTTCTGAAAGCCATTAAAGAAGATCTAAAGGCCGTGTTCGACCGAGATCCAGCGGCAACCAGTTGGCTCGAAGTTGTACTGACTTACGCCGGCTTTCATGCCGTGTTGGCGTATCGCGTATCCCATTGGCTCAAGACCCATCGAGTCCCGTTTCTTCCCCGTTTCATTTCTCAGGCTGCCCGCATGCTGACGGGGATTGAAATCCATCCCTCTGCTACGATCGGTTCCGGATTCTTCATCGATCATGGAATGGGAGTGGTGATCGGTGAAACGGCAGAGATCGGAAATTATGTGACCCTCTTTCAAGGTGTGACGCTAGGTGGAACGGGTAAGGAACGGGGCAAGCGGCATCCGACGCTTGGCAACCACGTGGTCGTCGGGGCCGGAGCGAAAATTCTTGGTGGGATCACGATCGGTGACAACGTCAAGATCGGGGCCAATTCGGTTGTGCTCAAGAACGTCTCCCCCAATTCTACCGTCATCGGCGTGCCGGCCCGCGTAATTAAAACGCAAGGCGAGCGGCTACCTGATGCCACCATGGACCACATCAACCTGCCGGATCCCATCAGTGATCGGCTTTTGGCACTCGAACAGGAGTTAATCGACCTGCGGAAGAAACTGGAGAACCAGGACTCTCCTCGCCTGTTCTAGCGACCCGCGTTGCTCATCCTTCCTCTTGGGCGTTCGTGATGTCGGGGGTCAAGCGTGACAGGGTGTTGACATCCATTGAAATAGTGACGGGGCACCGTTCCTCGGCACGCTCCGGGATCGTGCGTGATTACGACGGTCGACAACGTGTCGAGAAAAGTCGCTAGCATGGTTCTCAGCTATACTGACTTTCGTGAATCGCGTCGTGTGACTCAAGGGCGTAAGGCTT
>DATDFW010000552.1:0-5840 GCA_036522375.1 Nitrospiraceae bacterium | reverse complement strand
GTGAGTGTTCGCACCGTCGCTATAATAAACGCGATGGAGAAGATCGCTCGGCGCTAGAATGAACAATATCACTGTAGCATCTTTAGCCTGACCTGAAGGTCCCTTGGTGACATGGGGTGGCGACACGCGGCTATTTAACAGGCAACCACACCATTCTTTCTCAAGACGACTTAATCTCGCAATATCCCCAACCAATCCCTCCACGGTTAATGGCGCATTCCCCTCAACACGATTATTGACCAACACATAGGCGCGGCGGCCTTCGCTGATGGCTTGTCGCACCTATCGTCTTACCACTTTGGGCCTTCTCGACAGAACTCTTTCATTCACACCTAGGGAATGTACGAGTTCCTAGAATTCTGCGAGGTGGGTATGGTCGCCATTATGTGTGCAATCGTCTAACCGAGGAGGCTGCCATGGCGTCTCTTCCCAAAGTCCTCAGCGTCGTATTTTGTGGGCTCCTCCTCACCACGGGGTGGTCCACAGTTGCACAGACAGAGGTATTTGCTCCGCGGCAAGGTGGTCCGGGGGTTGGGGAAACACCATTGCAGCCAATGAAGAGTGCGCAGTCCATCATACAAGGCGAAGTGTTACGCGTTGAAGGCAATGACTGTGTGATCAAGGATCAGGACGGCAAAGAGGTGCGGTTGCAAATCGACTTACCCATCCTGAAAGCCACAAACATCGAGCCGGGTGACCGTATTGAAGCCATCGTGAACGAGCAGAATCATGTGCTTTCTTTCAAACCCGACGGTCACGGATCGCCGAAATGATCAAGAGGTAGAAGCCGTTCAATTTCTGTGGTTCACAATTCGGCACTGTGGAGCACTATGCCGAAAAGTGACTTGAATGATTGAAGTAGAACGCAGTGGTGAAGGCTTTGACGGCGAAGCCGCATGCGCCCCCCTTGACTCGGGGTAGCATAGAGGGTAGATCAAACGTCCCCCACAACTAACCGACGGCCTCCCTGGAAGGCCCGACCGGCGATTGATTGTGAGAAAGGCGGTTGCTCTATGGCGCAGCCAGCACTTCCTCCTCTCCGCTATGAAGTTCAGAACTACCTCTGAGTCGGGCTGTACCCAAGGCAGAAATCTTCAGGGTGTCATCTGCCTCAAGCGTAATGTGCATCCATTGAGCCAGGTGTCGTAAGGCTGGCGCTATCTTCCCTGGCGCGTACTGAGCGAAATGACGAAAGAGGTCGTCCCAAAGTGTCGGACCATTCTTCGTGAGATAGCGTAATACCTCATGCTGGAGTGTGCGTTCCCCTTCCCACTCTCGGTCGTACTCGAAATCTGAAATCTGGTTCCCTGTGATTCCTTCAGATGCCGCGTTGAGGAGTTCTTCCTTTGATGCCATAAGCACCTCCGAGGAGACCGAGGAATTGTCTACTCCAGGCATTGGAGCTGTTCCACCCCAGACGCGGTGATGGCAATGAGGCCGTCGGTGGCAAGCGTGATGAACTCCACCGACGCCAAGGAGCGCAAGGCATGTGTGATGTTGGCAGCAGTGCTGCGCTGCTCAAAGAAAGTGTAGATTTCACTCCACTGGGAAGGACCATTCACGGAGAGGTAGAGGAGAATTTCACCTCGTACGACCTGTTGCGGGAACCCTGCTTGGTTGTGTTGAAAATCTCGCGATGTGGACAACACGTTTTCTCCGTATGGTTTTGAGGGCTGATGTGCAGCATGGAGTAGGAAGTGAGAGCCGTCAATCAACCATCACCTTTCTTTGGTGTAGGACCTTTCTTACAACGGGAGCACCTGTTAGTTTCCAGATAGCATCTGATCCACTAATGCTTGCACCGATTCTCTCGAACCCTGCGATCACGGATCGCCGAAACGATAAAGAGTAGGGAGGGTGCAAATTTTCTAGTTGTTCGCAATCCGGCGCTTCTCGCGACAGTGTACAACCATCAGATCTGGAGGCACCTACAATGTCCAATCTTGAATCATCGACATGTGCCCTTGACCTCCGAGACCCATCCAACTGCGTAAACATTGCGACGGTCCAGCCTGGTCAGGAAACTCGAGTGATGGTGCGTGTCGAAGACAACCCCACGACTACACAACTAATGGAAGCCGTTGGTATGCTGAGTAATGATGGGAAGTCCTTCTCTGTGGTCACGAGAGAAGATGGCACGCAGCAGACCCAGGACTTGTGCTATAGGGATCTCCTGAAAGTACTCTCAGACCTCGGCTAGATGTAACTTTCTCTGCGTTGAGGCTCCCACTCCCACACTAACATGCTCTTGAAGTACTGCCATTGGTACATTTGGCCTTGCCAGCCTTCGTAGGTTAGGTCGAAGGGCCAAAACGGACTAAAGGAGAGGTGAGAGGGCCTCGGGGAAGAAAAGTGTACAGTTCCTACGGTTGCTTCCTCAACTTCTGGTCGGTGACCCTTGCGCCTTCGTTCGCAACCCTTCTAGAATGTGCTCTCCCTGCGAGGGGCACATGCTCTTTTCGATTCCCCCACACCGTCGCTGTTCCATGCGCTGCGCCGTCATGATTCCAGGGAGCCTTCTTCGAGCGCAGAAACAGAGGAGGGTCGAGTATGGAACTCGTCATCATTATTGGTTTTGTCATCTTGGCGGTCTGGCTTATTCCAACGCTACACAAAATCCGGCGTCGAGACCAGGAGGAGACGGACAAGAAGATCGCATTTGCCAAATGGGTTAATGAGCAGCAGGACCCACACATGGTGTCTATGGTTCAGGACCTCCTACGTGAAAAGCGTTTTAAGACCTGGGAAGAGGCGGCGAAATATGTTGAGCAGACCCCCCACACAAACATCCACGCGAACGACAAGGAAGGAACACCTTCATGATACTCGTTCGCTTCACTTTTACAAGATGCCATGTTAACGAGGTCTCCATGTCCTTCTCGATTCGCCCTTACCGCCGTTTCCCCCTGTGCTGTCCTGTCACTTACCATGCAGGTCTCCATGAAGGGCACGGCACGGTCTGGAATCTCTCGCTAACCGGCTGGCGTCTGTCTGGTGATCTGCCGCTACGAATAGGGCAATCGTTCCCGATGAGGGTCACAAGGAATGTGTCTTCATCGCAGCCGGAATTGTTCGATGGGCGATGGGTGAGGAGTATGGGGTTGAAACCCTCGTGGCCGATGATTCAGCTATTGACCAGGTGAAAGACTACATCAAGCAGCAATTCGTTCGACAGCAGGTTGCACAAGCTGTGCTTGTAAGCGATACAGGAGAATGAGCCTCCAAAAACTAGGGGCGCTGCTCCTCCTATGGCTTTCGTTTTCCTCTAATGCTGGTGCCGACTTCACTGGTCCCGTGGTCTCCATCCTCGACGGCGACACTATCGATTTCTGCATAACAATCACCCCGAGCGTGTCCGCCTCAGCGGTATCGACTGCCCTTAAAAGAGTCAGGCATATGGCAGCAGCGCCAAGCATGCCGCTTCAGCTCTGGTCTTCGGGAAAGATGTCACGCTCGATACCCACGGCCAAGACAAGTATAGGCGCGCCCTTGCTGATGTGTTCCTGATGGATGGCACTCACGTCAACCACACGCTGGTCAAAGACGGTTGGTGTTGGTGGTATCGGAAGTGTGTGTATCGGAAGCATGCGCCGGGAGAGACCGTGCGGAAGGGCTGGAGAAGGAAGCATGAGAGGCAAGAATGTTTCCCCTGAGTCTGAACTAGGGTATCTCCTAGTATAAAGCCTTCGTTTTACCTTGTAGAAAAGCGACACCCTAAATAACCTAAGTTTATGAAATTTCTTAAAACGCGCGCATGATCCCTATCATCATCGATACCCCTACCACAAGAAAAGGAGATAAAAGATGACGTGGGTATTCCGATATGGGATTGCTGTGATTTCAGTTTCCGCAGCCATCGGAATACGGTATGCGCTTAATCCTTGGATAGACCTCCAGGTTCCTTTCATTACCTTTTTCTTTGCCGTGATGGTCACCTCGTGGATTGGAGGGCTTGGTCCCGGTCTGCTAGCTTCAGCTTTATCTACATTGGCGGCGTTTTTTTTCTTTATCGAGCCCATGTATGAACTGCATATATCCCAGGGCGCATTTGTCCCCTTAGCGGTGTTCGTGCTGGAAACCACAGTGGTTGCGATCGTCGGTGGAAAACAAGACGCGTTGCGTCAATATGAAGCGCGGTTTACCACGATCTTCAAACAGTCTGTTGCCGGCATGGCCGAAATGGATTTGACGGGCCGGTTCCTTCAGGCCAACCCGACCTACTGTCAGATCGTCGGGCGATCTCCCGTAGAGCTCCTGAACTTACGGATCCAGAACATCACGCATCCCGACGACCTCTCCGCCCATTTGGCACGTTTTCAAAACTTATTTGAGAAGGAAGGGCCACCATTCACCATTGAAAAACGGTACCTTCGTCCCGATGGCCAACCCGTGTGGGTGAACCAAAGCGTCTCGATCGTGCGCAAGCAAAACGGCCACGCGAAAAGTATCCTCGCGATTGCGCTAGACATCACCGAACGTAAAAAGGCCGAGGAAGCGTTACGTGAGAGTGAAGTGCGTTTCCGGAAAATGGCAGATGCGGCGCCGGTATTAATGTGGTTGTCTGATACGAATCAACTGTGTACCTGGTTCAATCAGCCGTGGCTTGAATTTCGGGGCCGGACGCTGGAGCAAGAGCTGGGAAACGGCTGGGCGGACGGTGTCCATCCGGACGATGTCAGTCGGTGTCTGAACACCCACATCACGTCATTCAACAACCGACAACCATTTACGATGGAATATCGGTTGTGCCGACAAGACGGCCAGTACCGTTGGGTCCTGGATACTGGTGTTCCCTGCTTTTCAGACGCTGGAGCGTTCTCCGGTTATATTGGGTCTTGCGTCGACATCAGCGAGCTGAAAAACGTCGAAGCCGCCTTGCAAGACAGCAATACACGGTTGGGAGCCCTATCAGTCCACCTCGAACAATTGGTGGAAGAGCGGACCACGGCACTCGTCCAATCAGAGGTCCGGCTGCGCGCCCTGGCAAACGATCTCAGTCTCGCCGAACAACAAGTACGTAATCGCCTGGCCCACGAATTACATGATCATTTAGCCCAACTCTTAGCGCTAGGTCGAATCAAAGCGGGACAAGCCAAACGCATACCGACGATGGGCCTTCAACTTGTCGACTGTATCGACCAAATCGATGAGGTCTTCGATAGGTCGTTGACCTACACGCGAACGCTGGTGGCGGATCTGTGTCCTTCCGCATTGTATGAGTTCGGGCTGCCAGCAGCACTCGAATGGCTGGCCAACCATATGCGCAAGCAGGCGATGACCGTGACGCTGGAACTGTGTGACACTGAGGGTGTACTTCTTTCTGAAGATCAGGCCGTTTTGCTGTTTCAATCAGTCCGCGAACTCTTGATGAATGTCGCAAAACACGCGACCACGAATACGGCACATGTCCGTCTCTCTCACGCCGATGGGATTCTTCACCTCCAGGTACGTGACGAGGGCGTGGGATTTAACCTGGAAGCGGTTGAGACTCATGACGGGGGGAGGTCTTCCCATTTCGGATTGTTCAGCATTCGTGAGCGAATGAAAGCCTTGGGTGGTGCTTTTGATCTCCAGACCAGGCCAGGTTTGGGAACCACTGCCAGCATGACGCTCCCATTACCAGTCGAAGCCAAGGCGCTCTTGATGACACCACTTCCCATCGAGTCAGCACTAGCGAAACCGGAGCATACCCGCGTGATGCCGCCGGACGGAACAAAGATTCGCGTCTTACTCGTCGATGACCATGCCATGGTTCGACAGGGACTCCGTAGCGTCCTTGAAACGTATCCGAATATTGAAGTCGTCGGCGAGGCTTCGGACGGTAAACAGGCGGTGATCAG
>DATDFW010000551.1:0-8208 GCA_036522375.1 Nitrospiraceae bacterium | reverse complement strand
GTTCGTACATCGCGTGGATGGTCTGACGCCAGGGCTGTATTTTTCAGTCCGTGATCCACAGAGGCTGTCTTTCATTCAGCAATCCATGAATCCAGAATTGACCTGGACTCCGGCGCCTGGGTGTCCGGAGGGTCTGCCGCTCTACTGGTTGCTCGAAGGCGATGCGAGGAGAGCCGCGGTGCAAGTGAGTTGCCATCAAGATATTGCCGGGGACAGTGCATTTTCATTGGGGATGCTGGCAGAGTTTGAAGGGTCCTTGCGGAAAAAAGGCGCTTCGTGGTACCCACGTTTATTTTGGGAGTCGGGGTTGTTGGGGCAGGTGCTGTATCTGGAAGCTGAAGCTGCGGGGGTGCGAGCCACTGGGATCGGATGTTTCTTCGACGATCCGGTGCATGAGATCGTGGGGATCAAAGAGTATTCGCTTCAGTCGCTCTATCACTTTACGGTAGGCGGGCCGGTTGAAGACAGAAGATTAATGACGTTGCCCGCCTATCATCACCTTAATATGTGATATCGGGGAGTTTAAGTTTATCAAGAACTTGAATGATCATCTATCATGTTTAAAATAAAGAAAAAATCCGGTAAGCCTGCAACCCCGATTCTTTACAATGTGATTGAAGACTATTCCGAGTTCGATGCGCCAGGAAATGTCACGGCCTGTGCCATGACACAGAAGGAGGATCTGCCCGCGCATGCCAAAGTTCTATCCGAGAGCTATGACATCCCGTTGGAGACAATGACCACGCTCCTGACCGAGGGAGGAGTTTACGTGTATCCGAAGGTCGGCGGCCTGCTAACGCGTGGACTGTTTGCCTGTCGGATCGATCCGACCGGAGCGATTCCGAAACAGACTTGGACCTTGGATCTTATGCAGTTTGCCGAATCGGAGCAGTTGGCTCAGGCGCGGGGGCTTCCGCTGAATGAAGTCGCGGCGCTTGTTTTTCACTCGACGCTGCCGGAAGAGTTGCGGACAAAACTCGAGCAGAAAAATCTTGGGATCGATTACCGCACGTTGGACCGCGCTGTCGCCAAGGGTGGCGATATCAAGTACATCGATTTCCGGAAAGATTGGTCTCCACATTTCAAGCGACTCTGCATCATGCCGGATGGTCGACTTGTTGAGACGGGAGGCCTTGAGGAATTTGCGGAGCTCCATGGCATTTCTTTGGTCCAGGCCAAGACGCTGATCGAGCAGGGGGGTGTACTCGAAGTGAACGGCGAGCTCTTGGCTTGTCAGATTGTGAACGGGCAGCCGGCGGTGGCGCGGTTCAGCGCTCAGAACTACATAAAGGCAAAGGAATTGGCAAAGGCCAAGGGCCTGCATGTGATGGATGCGCTCAGCGAGGTAGGTTACAACGATCCGGCAATGATGCGTGGGCTTGTGCGAAAAGAACTCAGTGCTCGATCTTGATCAGGATCCAGAATATTGCGAAGCTGAAGGCGTGGGTTACTTGGCGAGCTCTTCGTTGATGGCTTCGACGAGTTTGTCGAGGTTGAAGGGTTTTTCGAAGACGCGGCGAGCACCAAAGAGTTTCGCGACGTCGAGGAAGTTTCGTTCGCCTTGGGCACCGGTCATGGCAATGACCTTCGCATCAAGGTATTCACGCGTCAGTTGCAAGGTGGCTTCGAGCCCGTCGGTTCCTGGCATCAGAATGTCCATGAGGACCAGGTCTACTTTGTTCTGCTGGTAGAGCCTCAAACCCTCTCGGCCATCGCTGGCTTCGAGCACATGGTGTTTGGCCCTCTCAAGGACTTCCTTCAGGAGGTTCCGGATCGATTCTTCGTCGTCGATAACAAGAATTGTGGCCATAGTGCGAGAAAAATTTATAATGTTTTGATCTTACCTATGTTGGATTCTCCTGTCTAGGGAGAAGTTGAAAGTTGGGAATATTGCATGATGATGAAGGTGTGCCACAACTTCTGCCCCTTCGCGAGCGGATGGAGAGAGCATCGATTCAGCATGCAGAACTTATAGGGTTGACCGGCTCTAGTACTTTTGGTACAAGGGCCTTATTGTCTGACAGACTGCAGTGCACTTCTCTCGGAGCCGTTCGTTGCAGCATCCGAATTCCTGGGCTTGGACTCGTCGATCCCTTTTGAAAACGTCTGTTGTCGGGCTTCTTTTGCTCGGTAACAGGTGGCTAAGTCCTGCGCTTGCGCGTGCAAACGAACTTCCTGACGGCGAACTCACCTTCTTCAACGTCCGCACGGGTGAACGTCTGCAAGTTCGTTATCGTGATGAGGAAGGCAACTATGACCTTTCGGCGCTGGACGAGGTCAATCATATTCTGCGTTGCCATCACACAGGAGAAGTCGCCGCCATGGATGTGCGAATGCTGGAGCACGTAAATCTCGTACAGAAATCAGTCGGTGGCGAGAACGAGATCCACGTGATTTCAGGCTATCGGTCGCCCGAGTACAATGCGCAGCTTGTAAAACGCAGCCGGCGGGTCGCACAGCACAGCCTCCATGTCCAGGGACAGGCACTCGATTTCTATATCCCCGGTGTTAAGATTCGAGAGATTCGTCATGCCGCATTGAAACTCCGCTATGGTGGGGTGGGCGTTTACCCTCGCGCGAAATTCATCCATCTCGATTCTGGTCCTTTCCGAACCTGGTAATTTCCTCCTCGCAGGCTGCTGAAAAAGCCCGTCAGCTTCGTTCTCTCCTCGAAAGCATCCTCAACGTAGCCCAGAGGCTACGCCTCCGGTGCTTCCATCGGCTGCGGCCTCGCTGGCCGGACTTTTTGAGAGCCTGCGTGAGAGTTTTCCAGTTGTGCCGTATGTGCTGACCAGTGAAGTTCAGACGTGTCGAATCGTTTTTCCAATCCGGCCAAATCAGATCCGTTTGAGGAACAGCACCGACAAAGGTGGGAGTGTGAGCTCGAGCGAATGGGGCATGCCATGGGAGGGGACCTCGCTCGTGTGCAGACCTCCCCCATTTCCCATATTGCTTCCTCCGTAGACCGAGGCATCACTGTTCAAGAGTTCCCGGTAGTAACCTGGGCTGGGCACGCCGACTCGATAGCTGGAGCGGGGAACCGGGGTGAAGTTGCATGCACACAGTATCTGATTGTCCTGGTCCTTGGCTTTTCGGAGGAAGAGGATCACGGAATGGGCCGCATCGCAAAAGTCGATCCATTGGAAACCGGGCCAGTCGTGATCGAGCTCGTGTAGCGCCGGCTCTTGGCGGTAGAGCCGGTTAAGGTCTTGCACGAGGCGCTGGAGTCGCATATGCGGCTCGAACTCGCAGAGATGCCACTGTATGCTGGTATCATGATCCCACTCATACCACTGTCCGAACTCTCCACCCATGAACAGCATTTTTTTACCGGGATGTCCGTACATGAAGCCATAGAGGGCCCGGAGATTGGCAAAGCGTTGCCATTCGTCCCCGGGCATCTTGTCGAGCAGCGCCCGTTTTCCATGCACCACTTCATCGTGCGACAACACCAACACGAAATTTTCATTGAAGGCATAGAGGAGCCCAAACGTAATCAGATTCTGATGAAAAAAACGGTGGATGGGTTCGTGGCTGAAGTAATCCAGCATATCGTGCATCCAGCCCATGTTCCACTTGAAGGTGAAACCCAGTCCTCCGGCATAGGTGGGACGTGAAACTCCCGGCCAGGATGTGGATTCTTCGGCGATCGTGATGGCGCCAGGAAAGTGACCATGGACCAGGACATTAAAATCTTTCAGCAACGTGACCGCGCCGATGTTTTCGCGCCCGCCGAACTGATTGGGAATCCATTCCCCTTCCCTCCTGCCGTAGTCCAGATAAAGCATCGAGGCCACGGCATCCACGCGTAAACCGTCGATGTGATATCGGTCCAACCAGAACAGTCCGCTGTTCAGAAGAAAGTTCCGGACCTCGACCCGATCATAGTTGAAGATGCGGCTATGCCAGTCCGGATGATACCCGAGCCGCGGGTCGGCATGGTCATAGAGATGCGTTCCGTCGAATTGGGAAAGTCCATGCGGATCGTCAGGAAAATGCGCGGGGGTCCAGTCCATCAGCACACCGATTCCTGCCTGATGTGCCGTATCGACGAAGGCCATGAAGTCTTCGGCAGACCCGTACCGGCTGGTCACAGCAAAATAGCCGGTAGTCTGGTATCCCCAGGAGCCGTCAAACGGGTGTTCAGTAATCGGTAAAAGTTCGATATGGGTATAGCCCATATTCTTCACGTAGGGGATGAGCTTTGCGGCAAGTTCTGAATAAGTCAGCCAGCGACTCTCTTCCTCGGGGACACGCATCCAGGAGCCAAGATGGACTTCGTAAATTGAGAGGGGCGAGGCAAGCGGGTCTTGCTGTGCCCGCGCCGTCATCCAGGACTGGTCTTTCCAACAATAGGGAGCGCATACACGAACGATCGAAGCGGTCTTGGGGCGCAGTTCCGATGCGAACGCATAGGGATCGGCTTTGAGAAGCGGTGTGTCATGGTGGCGCGACCGAATTTCATACTTATACAGTGCGCCATTTGTGAGCTCGGGAATGAAAAGTTCCCAGAGCCCGGTTGCTCCGCGATTTGTCATGGGATGGCGGCGGCCATCCCATTGGTTGAAGTCGCCCACGACACTGACCCGCACGGCGTTCGGCGCCCAGACGACAAAATGAACGCCTGTGATATCCTGAACCGTCCGGAAGTGAGCGCCCATAGTTTCATAGGCCTTGAAGAACGTTCCCTCGGCAAACAGATGTAACTCAAAGTCGGTGAGGAGAGGTGGGAATGCATAGGGATCGTACCGCTCAGAAACTTGTCCCGCATGGTTGGTGATGTGAAGACGATAGGGTGTGGCTCCGAGAGGTCCAGGAACGATGGCTTCGAAGACTCCAGCCTCGTGAAGGCGCGTCATGGCAATGGTGTGTCGATCTCTCTCGTTGAGGAGTAGGGATACGTTTTTGGCCTCCGGTAGGAAGCACCGAATCGCAACAGCAGGAGAACCGTTCTGGGCCATCGGATGAGCACCAAGAAATGCGAGCGGGTCCCAATGATGTCCCTGGATGAGTTGTTCGAGTTGATCGAGCCGCAAGTCTGACATTCGAAGAGATTCCTCAGTGCGTAGCTATATCGTAAGGGGGGTGAACGAGTAATGGAAGAGGAAAATAGGATTTCCGCCCACAGAATTTGTTGTCGTCCGGCTGCTCGTTCAGGGTGCGAGAGTCGGCGAATCCTTGAAAGTGTTCTGAAGAGGAGATTCGATGGGTGAGACCGCCCTCCAAGAGGTTTCGCGGCGTAACCCATGAGGACTCACTGTCAGATGAAGATTTGAGCCATACATACGGAAGTAAGGCGAGAATAAGGGCGCCCCTCAAGTCGGCAAGGCCGATCGAACCGGCTCGAGATAGATCTTGTCATTATCACACGTCAACACGCCATCAAACCGGTGGATGATGCATTCGTGATCCCGTTTCGTCACTAATTCAACCGTGGCGTTGATGGGACCTTCTCGGGGAAATAATTTGGGGAATATCACGGCATGATCGATATAAAGCTCCACCCGCTTCCATGTTGTCGATTTCTCCTCACCGCCAAATACAAACATAAATAGATGCGGTTCATACTGTTCGCCATGGCTGCAGATGGATTCCGACCATGCGGCACACCGCACGGTTGTTTCTCCGTGCGAGAGCGTTAAGAGAGGAATCAGTGATTGCAGATCTTTAGCCATCTTCTCTCGGCCTCTCCCTTGTCCACATGGGACGCTTGATCCCGGAATTGCCCGACCAGAAGGTGCTCGGAAATGTCATATACGTTGGTTCTTATCGGTGCCTTCAATGACTCATGACGGACATCATCCATGCTCTGTCATGGTGGGCAACGCCAACTACTCGATACTGTGTCGAGAAGAATATTTCGTGGAAATGGAGATCTCTGCACTTCGACACTCAGACCTGGTGACCGATGACGACACGTTACCGGCCTAGATGCTGAATCTTGATCGCTTCGACACAGATACGGAGCGGAATATTATCTTGGCTACGGAACACCTTGACCTGCACGGTCATCTGTACACGATCGCCTTCGCGGAGCGGCTCGACCATACGATTCGCCCGACGGATTGCCACCTCGATCGAGCCCGTGTCATCAGTCAATGTAAAAGTTTGGGCTCCACACTTCCCGCCCAATTCTTGCCGACGCGGCCGGGTGAGTTGGATGACGCCTTGAAGCGTGAGGACCTGAAGATTCGACGACTCCGCTGTGGAGCGCAGGCTGCTAATTGACGCCTGTCCGTTGACCTCGCCTGTGGTCATGATCAACATCAGTATGGTCCAGAGAACAATCCACATGGAGGCAACCTCTCACTTTCACGTTCTAGCAGAGAAGAACGTGGAACTCCAGGATCACGCGTATTCGTGTTGACCGTTACCTCAGTTTCGCCACATCAACCGGAGGCGGATAACATGCTCCGATGAGTACATATAGATCAGTCATGATGACGTAGCCTTGTAATTCAGCCAGCGAACATCTATTTACTGAGAAGAGTCACGGCATGGAAGGTGGGCAAAAAACTGAAGGGCTACTTTGGAGGACGGATGGCATTTTTGCAATGGCGGCAATCTCTTATACATGACTGGCCAAGGAGAAAAAGCCTAGCGACGTAACCTGTGAGGACTCACTGTCTGTCAGATGACTTCGTGAGCTATACACGACCGAGGTATTCGAGAAGAACTTTCAGAAATTTCTTGGAGATATCCGGATCGAAGGTCGAACCAGCATAGGCATCTCGCACCGAAGCCGACTCTATGCGGTTCTCTGTTCGTTCCGTTGGCTCCCGCCAGGCACTCATTCGATCAACGATGTCAGCTCCTGGAATCGGTTGCCTGATCCCTGTTCATATTCGCCGACCATCTTGAAGGGCGAGCGAACAGCGTTACAGCACGTCGCTGAATTGCGGGGAAGAATTCTTGACCGGTTCCTCGGGATTCTTGAAGCGGAAGTAGAAATCTCGCAGGGTATGATCCGGGGAGATGCGGAACCATCCTTCGGCTGTGTGATGCTGATCTGATTTCGATTTGCCCTCGGGATAGAATTTAAACCGCAGATTCCCTTGACGATCGCCCTTCCCATCATCCGGGCCGATGTTACCCGTGATTTCCAGATGGTCCTCGAGCGCGTCAAGTGCCCCGTTGAGAAGTGAGCGAAGCACACCCGTCGAGAATCCCTGCTGAAACGGCTGCTCGGGGTCAAAAGGCGCTGTCTCTCCCGCCCAGGCCAGGGGGGTCATCAGCAACATAAAGAAAAAGGCGGCCGTCGATATCTTTTGCATGCGAATACTCTATTCCCGGAGCGCCATCCGGTCAAGATCCGGTCTCCCGGCAAAACGTAGTCGAAGAATTAGGGTGCCATACATGCCATTTGGGTTTACTACCGTTCTTTATAGGCGATCCGATAAATTACTCCCGCCGAATCGTCCGAAACCAATAGTGCGCCATCCGGCATCACGAGCACATCAGCTGGGCGTCCCCAGGCTTTTTGGCCCTGAAGCCATCCTTCTGCAAAGACTGAATACTGGAGTCGCCCTTCCTCGTCTCGTGACACCAGCGTAATCCGATAGCCGATCTTTTCGCTTCGATTCCATGAGCCATGCTCCGCAATGAAAATTTGGCGCTGGTATTTCAGGGGAAACATCGTGCCGGTGTAAAACCGCATACCTAGAGCAGCGACATGGGGACCGAGCGTGACCGCTGGGGCGATAAATTCGCTGCAGGCGTGTTTGCTGCCGTATTCAGGATCCTTGATCGTTCCCCCATGACAATAGGGATACCCAAAGTGTAGCCCAGCCTTTGGCGCATGATTCAGTTCGTCGGGTGGCTGGTCGTCTCCGAGATAATCCCGACCATTGTCCGTAAACCACAAGTCATGAGTCACTGGATCCCAATCAAATCCCACCGAATTTCGAACACCACGCGCCACGATCTCATACTCGCTTCCATCCGCTGTCATACGGGCGACCAAGGCATAACGATTGGGATCGGGTTCGCAGTTATTGCAGGGAGCACCGACGGGCACATAAAGTTTCTCATCGGGGCCGAACGCGATGAACTTCCATCCATGGTCTGTCTCCTTCGGAAAGTCATCCTTAATCGTCACCGGCGTGGGCGGGTTTCTCAATCGTTGCTCGATCTTGTCGAATCGCAAGATACGATCCAGAGCAGAGACAAACAAGGAGCCATTTCGATAGGCGACGCCGACCGGCATCC
>DATDFW010000550.1:0-3080 GCA_036522375.1 Nitrospiraceae bacterium | reverse complement strand
CCGCATGCCACGAGGTACCGCACGCTACAATCCAGATCTGCCCGACGGCAGCAAACTGTTTTGGTGTCAATCCAATATCGGGCAGATCCGCTTCGCCGGTATCGTAGGAATAGCGCCCGCGCATCGTGTCGAGGATCGTTTGCGGCTGTTCGTGAATCTCCTTCAACATGAAATGCGGAAACCCGCTCTTTTCCGCCGCGGAGGCATCCCATGTAATCTTCGTCAATTTCCGTTTTACAAGCCGGCCTTCGATATCTGTGAAATGGATGTCGGTGGCGGTCATGACCGCCACATCGCCCTCTTCCAGATAGGTCACGTCGCGGGTATGGGCGAGCATGGCCATGACATCGGACGCGACAAAGGACGCCCTGGTCGTTGACCCCACGACCAGCGGACATCCAGACCGCGCCGCGATCATCGTCCCCGGTTCCCGCTCCGAAATGACTGCAAGCGCATAACTCCCTCGCACATCCTTCGTCGCGGCTCGTACCGCCTCGGGCAGCTTCATGCCCTGCTGAAGATATTTATCGATGAGATGCGCCACGACTTCCGTATCTGTTTCCGAACGAAACTTGTACCCCTCTTTCTCCAATTGATGTTTCAGCGGCTGATAGTTTTCAATGATGCCGTTGTGTACAAGCACACAGCCCCTTGAGCGATGCGGGTGGGCATTTTGTTCCGAAGGTTTTCCATGCGTCGCCCATCGCGTGTGGCCGATGCCTACCGTGCCGATAAGCGCCTTTTCCTTGAGCGACTTCTGAAGATTGGCGAGTTTTCCGACACTGCGCCGGACTTCAATCTTCTCGCCGTTCAGAACCGCGACGCCGGCTGAGTCGTAGCCTCGATACTCCAGCTTGGCAAGGCCGCCGATCAAAATCGGGACAGTCTCCTCATCTCCCACATATCCGACAATCCCACACATGCGAGCTGTCTACCTCCGTTTTTTCGGCTGGTTCTTCGCAGATTTCTGCGACGCATTGGCCGGAGACGTGTGAGCGTCTTGAGGTTGCGTCGCCAAGGCCCGTCGGCGAGCGGCCCATCCTGCGCGATTGACTTGAGGCACTCGGGCAATCGTCAAAGCATCCGCCGGTACATCTTCCGTGACCGTGGTGCCGGCCGCAATGATGGCTCCCGCCCCCACTGTCACCGGTGCGATTAATTGGGTATCGCTGCCGAGAAAAACACCGTCCCCGATTACCGTCTGAAATTTCCGCATACCATCGTAGTTACAGGTGATGGTGCCGGCACCGATATTGACCCCTTTCCCAACCGTGGTGTCCCCCAAGTAACTCAAGTGGTTCGCCTTCGATCCTTCGCCCAGATCGGTTTTTTTCATCTCAACAAAATTTCCAACCTTGGCCTTCTTCCGCACGGTGACACCGGGGCGCAGATGGACGAACGGACCCAGGTGCGCATCGTCCTCAATGTGAGACGCAGTAAACAGGCAGCAATCGAGAATCTCAACGCGGTTGCCGACAATACAATCCGTCAGTCGGGTATGGGAACGTAGTACACAATCTTCCCCTATGACCGTTGCCCCTTCGAGTGTCACGTTGGGATACAGGACCGTGTCTTTTCCGATTGTGACTGCGGCGTCAATCCAGGTTGACGTCGGATCTATCATCGTCACCCCGGCATCCAGCCAGCGGTCTCGAATCTTCTGCCGCACCATCTGTTCAGCCTCGGCGAGCTGTCGCCGCGTATTCACTCCAAGTCCCTCTTCCGGACTGTCGAGCACCACCGCCGTGACACGACGCCCCTGCTCCACCGCGAGGCGGACGATGTCCGTCAAATAGTATTCCCCCTGGGCGTTGCTGGGGTCGAGCTTTTCCAAGGCGTTAAAGAGGAATTCGCCGTCGACCACATAGGTGCCCACGTTGATTTCACAGATCGCACGTTCATGTTCCGTGGCATCACGATCTTCGACAATTCGAGAGACACCCCGTTCGGCCGAATGCGCACGCACGACACGCCCATATCCGCTTGCGTCCTGAAGCACCGCTGTAAGAACGGTCACGGTTGCTTGGTTCGCCTCATGCACACGAAGGAGTTCGCGCACAGTGGTTTCCCGAAGTAACGGCGTATCGCCATTCAGAATCAGATACCATGAGGGAGCCCCCCGCTTACCTACCGCAAAAACCGGACGGCTCTGTAGGACCGCATGGCCTGTTCCCAATTGCTCCAGTTGTTCGACAATTGCAACGGGAAAGCGATCAGCCTTTCCTGACATCGCGCGATCGATCACCTGACGAACCGTATCAGCCTGGTGCCCAACCACGACAGCCACGCGCTCTCCGGCGACGCGCAATGCGAGCCCCACCGAATAGAGCACCATGGCCTGACCGGCCACTTGATGCAAGACCTTCGCCTGCTTCGAGCGCATGCGCTTCCCAAGCCCCGCAGCCATTATGACTACTGCAAGGCCGGCAACCTTCCCCTGCTGATCGGAGTTGACCGACTTCTTTCCCATCGAAATTTCAGTAGGTCGTGAACGACTCACCCGATCGGCACTCCCGTTTCAGGCTGTTTGACTGCGCTCCACTTCGTCGAGTCAGTCACAGCCGAAGCCAGAGACGTGGACGGCGAGCAGAGCCCGCCCGAGACGATGAGCTTCATCGCCTCCTCGACACTCATGTCGACAGATGTGACTTCATGTTCCGGCACCAGCAGAAAATAGCCCGAGGTCGGATTCGGTGATGTCGGCACATACACATGGATCAGCGGCTCCGGCGCAAGATCTTGCACCTCCGCCTTGGTCACACCTGTCACGAAGGCTATACAATAGTGGCCATTTTTGGGAAACTGAATCATCACGACTCGGTTGTATGAGGCCTTATCTGTAAACGACAAAATATCCATCATGGATTTCAGCGTCGAGTAGATGCCTCGTACGAGTGGCACACGATTTAGCAGGCCCTCCCACCACTTTACAATTTGCCGGCCCATAAAATTGGTGGCAAACAAGCCGGTCACAAAGACTAAGGCGATCAATGCGAGAATTCCTAACCCCGGCACATAATGACTTGGCACCAACCGGACGAGAAGATCCCCGAGAATCCCCTCGACCCCCACAAAAATGG
>DATDFW010000549.1:0-2310 GCA_036522375.1 Nitrospiraceae bacterium | reverse complement strand
TTGGGATTGGCCTCCAGCACATACACGTGCCCCTCCGCATCCATTCTCACGTCAATGCGTGCGTAGCCACTCAGGCCAAGTGCGCGATAGACACGCTTCGCCAGATGTTGTATCTCTTGAGTCTTCCCTTCGGGAAGATTTCTGGCTTCGCTTGACCGAATTCCATATTTATCTTGGTACGCGCGGCTCCACTTAACCCGTTCTGTCGCAATCCGTCGGGCGTCATCCGGGAGATTGTCCAGGATCAACTCCCACACCGGCAGGAAACGCATATGTCCATTGCCCATCAGCCCGACATACAATTCACGCCCTTCGATGTACCGCTCGATCAGGGCGCCGGTCCCGACGTTCCCATGGATGAACTCGACTCGCTCCTTGAGCTTGTCGTCATCCTGGACGATAGAGGCCTGAGAGATTCCGAGCGACGCCTCTTCGGTCGCCGATTTGACAATTAATGGAAATGTCAACCATTTTGGGCGTTTGACTGTCCGTCCCAGCGGCACCACCATAAAATCCGGAAACGGGATTCTATGGAATGAGAACAGCTTTTTGGAGAGGACTTTGTCGCGCGCCAACATCAACCCACGCGGGTTACAGCCGGTATAGGGCACGCGAAGCAGTTCAAGATACGACACGACATTCTGATCGTAGACCGCTACCCCGTCGAACTCCTCGAGCAGATTGAAGGCAATCTGTGGCTTCCAGTCTTCTATGGCCGATCGAAGCACCCCCAGATCGCTTTTGACCCCCAGCGGCTTAACGTCATGTCCGAGCTTCCGGAGCGTAGAGACCACATCATATTCTGTCTTCCATTCGGCAGCTGTGACATCTTGCCCGTTGAGGGGATCTGGCGGTACCAGATCTTCATGCATCAAAACGAGGATGCGAAGCCGTTTCATAGCGCCACCTTATGCCGCCCGCTGCGCAGATAGTTCATGGTATGCACAGTCAGCAAAATCGTGAAATCGAGCTTCGCTTGCTCCTCAGCGAGCGGCAGCCGGAGATGGAGTTGCCGGCAGCGCTGAATCATGTCTTCGAGCACCTGATCGATCGTATATTGATATTCGCCGGTCCAGGCGGCAACCTTTCGACGCACCTCTTTTCGAAAGCGATTCAAGAAGGTGGCGGCGCTCGGTCTATCCGCGTGGGTGGGGGCATCGGAAAACAGTCGCTTCAAATCTGGGTCGTACAGTGACGGCCGTTCAGTCCCATAGTGCATGCGCTTGCGTGCATAATGCTCGCGCAAAGTCTTCTTCAGTGCGGACAGCGGATCGACCTCTTCACGAGTGACCACCTTGGGTGGCACCGCGGCCAGCCCCGCCATCAGCCCATCCACATACTGCAGCTTCTTGAGCACCGGCCAGCCCTTGTAGCGGTCGGCCCAGGTCGAAGCGGGCGTGAGCCAGACCGCAAAGGTCTCCGCAAAGTCCTCATCCGGATGACTTTGCGCATACCATACATCAAGATGCCGTACGAAGCTTCGACTATAGGGCCGTGGGCTGTAATATTTGGGATAGGGGTCGGAGGAACGTCCAAAGACGTGTTGTCGACGGCGGAGACGACGGAGACGAAAGGCATTTTCTATGGCATGACCTGCCTCATGCCTCAAAATTCGCATACACCATTCCGGTGTCCCGCCTTCGACCTCAAGCATCTGGTCCATTTCAAGTTTCTCGAGTCGTGGATGGGCCAGATAAAACGGCACAGCAATACCCGGCACACCATCCGGAGTAAACCATTCGTTAGACAACCAAAAGTGAGGACGGAATACGAGCTGTCTGGCTTCGAGTTCGGCATAGAGTTGCTGGATCTGTCCTGACAGGAATGCCCCATCGAGCGTGACGCCGAGTTGATTCATAGGAAGGTCCAGGAGCTTCTCATTCGACCACGAAACCCATTCCGGCTCGCGATCAATGCTATCGGCCGCTGTCACTTCCTGTGTTCGTGATTGTAGCATCGATGCTTTATTCCGCCCAATCAATCTACAAGCTCTGCTGTAGAAAATATAGCATGTACTTCAACGTTGCCCCAATTTACCATTACGGTGCTGCCGCCAGACGCGAACAAAAAAGCCTGAACGAGTCCAAGAATGAACCAGCGCAGACAATATGTGTCGCAAAAAGATTAACGGAGACGAACAAGAAGGGTTGGTACCGTGGTCCAGATGATATCGATCACCGAGCACACATAGGCGTGAGCCTGCTCAGGGTCGGTCTCGCAATTCGGTATTACTTCGTGCAGATCAAGAATCGGCTGATCGTGATTGAGACAGACCTGATTGAACAGGGGAACGTCGCGTCCGAATTGTTC
>DATDFW010000548.1:0-6959 GCA_036522375.1 Nitrospiraceae bacterium | reverse complement strand
GCTATTTCCACACCGCATCCGGGTTCAGTTTTTCGACCGGCTTTCCACCCTTGATGTGTTCATCGATGATCGTCGCGACGTCGGCTTCCGTCACTTTGGAGTACCAGGTGGCATCCGGATAGACGACGACGGTCGGTCCCTGCTCGCAGGGTCCGAGGCAAGAAGAACCGCTGACGAGGACTTCACCAGGGGTCACGCCCTTCTGCATGAGGCCGATATTAAAGGCCATGAGAAGAGAGGCTGCTCCGGCGCTACCGCAGGAGGGCTTCGGATGCCCCGGCGGGCGAGAGTTGGTGCAGACGACGATGTGGTGCTTGGGTTTCGGCATCGGTTCTCCTTTGGTGGTTGAAGCGGTCAGCTTTCAGCTATCAGTCTTCAGCAATCTTCAGGAAAAAGCTGAGAGCTGATTGCTGTGAGCTGAAGGCTATTTCATTGCGGCGCGTACGACTTCCATATGTCGATGGCTTCTTCTGGTAGCTTCCAATGCTTGAGGCCCTTCATCACCCAATCGAGGTAGTGCGCTTTGGGTTTGAATTTACCGATCGGGTTGGCGGCATAGGTGGTGACAAGCATTTTCTCTCCGGCTTCTGTCAGGACCGTGACTTGGACCTGACGAAACGCGCCGGGTGGTATATCCTCTTCGAAGAGGTCCATCAGCTTGAGATCTTCCTCGGTCACTTCGAAAACCGCTCCCCAGACCCGTTCTCCCGGTGACGGGACCACGCTGGCAAGGCCGCATCGCCATTGCGAGGACCATCGACAGAATTTGATCGTGTGTTCGGGAAGAGTGGCTAGCATGAGGAATCGATGCTCCGGCGCACGACGTTTGAGCTGCGTGGGGTTGAGATGGTCTCCGTAGAGAAAAAATTTCATGAATGATGTAGCGGCCTAAGGCTAAGGACACAGACCTTTCGGAAATTCAGGGTCTCCATGTCTGTGACGAGAGAACAGAACGCACCAGATGCTCAAAAAATCAGTCTTCTCACTTGCCCACCCCTGGCCGGTATTTCACCCACCCGCCCTGAGTCTGCCGAGACAGCCTCTTTGCCCATGGACGTGTCTTGGCCCAGACAAGGCCGCAGGTGGAAAAGGACCGCCTACGTACCCTCTGGGGCGCATGGTGCGACGAATAAGGAGCACCAAGTTTGTACGCGCCGCCGAGTGGTGAGGCGGCCGGGTCCCCGTTGAGGATCTCGCCAAACCGAGAACGATGCTGGCGGATTTTTTTCCGCATCCTGCGAGAGTGGTATTTGTAACATAACCTATTTCGGGCGCACAAGCTGTGCACAGTCGATTCATCGGATTTCCTATGGTCGATTGACTTCGCGCCGGCGCCATTCCTAAGATGCCATGCGATCATGAGCAGTTCCGGTTCTCCTCGTCGAATCCCGTGAACAGAATTTCCATGGCACCGAATGATTCCTCTGCCAGCCCTGCGCCTTCCTCATTCACGATGGTGAAGTTCATTCGCTATGCAGTATTGGCAGTACTCATGCTGGGTGCGATGTACTATGTGTGGCTGCAGCCTCCATCGATGAATCCCATTGTCGATAGTCGGGCTGCCGAGGCACTGGCGTTGGTACAAACCCATCGGGCTCTAGGCTACCCCACCATTCTTGAAGCCATGACTGAACATGTGCGTTCTATGAGAGAACGTAATTTGGGCACCAGGCTGGGTGAGTGGCGGGTGAAGCAGGTGGAAGGAGACCTATACGAGATACGAGTTCAACAACGAGATCAAGGGGTGACGGGCCAGTGGTTCGAGCGTGAGTTTATTTGGCATGCCGATCTTGCATTGAAGAAGGTCAATGCTGCATCGCTTGCGGCTGATGGAGTGACTCCCAAAGACGGCGCTGCGCCTTAGCAGGATGCTGAACAAGTGGTCTGTCTGGTCCATTCGGTCTGTTCGGTCTGTCTCGTGTGTTTGGTTGAACGCAACTAACCAGATGAACCAGACAGACCAGATAGACCAAATAGACCAAATAGACCAGACAGACCGGGTTAGGTGAAGTTCTCCGGCAGCGCGACCTGCACCTGATTTCCTTGGATTCGGACGGGACAACAGGCGACGGTGATTTCCGGATTCTCCGGGCGCTCGCCGGTTTGCACATTAAACCGCCATCCGTGCCATGGACATTCCACCACGTGACCTTTCAGAGAACCCTCTCCAAGCGGTCCTCCTGCGTGCGGACAGGTGTTGTCGACGGCGTAGAAAAATCCATCGACGTTAAACAGTGCAATCCACACTCCTTCGACTTCGACGGTTCGTCCAGTTCCTGGAGGAATGTCTTCTACCATCGCGACGTTGATAAATTCAGACATAGCGCAGACTTTCATCCTTGGCCGAGCGGCCGACGGATTAGGTGCATGCCGCAGACTGGTCGATGGCTTGATTTCGACCGGGGCTTATGGCATAGAGAAGATACGCGTTCATTACTACACCCGGGCCCTCTCACGCAAGGAGCCTCGGTTGAGAATGAGGTTGTTGCATGGAAATGACCCTTCTGCTCAACGCGACGTACGAACCTCTACGCGTGGTCAATTGGCAAAAGGCGATCGCGCTTCTCTGGCAGGGCAAAGTTGAAGTCCTCGAGGTCTACGATCGAGAGGTCCACGCGGTGTCAATTTCCATAAAACTTCCCTCCGTGATGCGGCTCCTCAAGCTGGTCCGGCTCAAAGATGTTCACCGGGCGGTCAAGTTCTCCCGCATTAATATCTTTACGCGAGATGCGTACGCCTGCCAATATTGTCGGCACAAGTTTCGAACTGAAGAGCTGACGTTCGATCATGTCATTCCCATCGCCAAAGGTGGGCGAAAGACTTGGGAGAATATCGTAACGGCTTGCTGGCGTTGTAACAACAAAAAGAGTGGTCGTACGCCCGAAGAAGCCGGGATGCGACTCTTGAAGAAGCCAATGAAGCCCCGATGGAATCCAATTGTGACCATTACCATCGGGATTCGGAACACCCCGGACAGTTGGCGTGACTATTTCTATTGGAATATGGAATTGGATGCCGACCCTGCCGATACCTAATGTTCAATTTTCACTGTTGAATGTTAAATTCTCGGTCTGACTCGCGCAGTTCTCTCTCGCACATTCCCTCTCATTCATCAAGCAATCATCCTTGAACATTCAACATTGCGTTACATGGCGGCTTTCAGAGTCGGCGGGTTCTACCCCGTCTGCCTACCCATCTCGATCCAACCGAACCACCACACCACGTAGGCTGCTGAGGTTCATTGGCAGAAGAAGACCGTTGTTTGGTTTGTCTCGTTTGGTTGCTTGAACAAGACCAACTAGATGAACCAAATAGACCAGACAAACCAGATAGACCTGAATGCGAGCCGGCGGTTTACGCTGCAAAAGAGGGTGTTGTATGATAGCCGGCGATCGAATTGGAGGAACCACCATGGCTGCAAATTCTGGCTTTCCCTTGTCGCTCGATGTCAGAGGGTACCCGGTGCTTGTGCTCGGGGGAGACGAAGAGGCTGCGGAAAAGACCCAGCGGTTGCTGGAGGCCGGTGCAAAAGTGATTGTCGTGGCGCCGACGCTTCACGCGATACTCAGAGATTTGGCCGCGTCCGCAAAAGTCCTACACCGTGGGCGTCATTTTCGTGATAGCGATTTGGAAAGCGCGATTCTGGTCCTGAACATGGTGCGTGGGGACCGAGATTTTTCCCGCGCGCTGTTCACCAAGGCGCGGGAGAAGAAGGTCTTATTGTGGTCGGTCGATCAGCCGGAAGCCTCGACGTTCATGATGCCGGCGATGGTGACGTGCGGCCATTTGCGCGTGGCGATCACCACAAGCGGGGTCGCTCCGGCTTTGTCAGGATTCATGAAAGAAGATATGGAGAAGATCTTCGGTGAAGAGTTTGCCGCCTTTGTCGACTGGCTGGGACAGCTCCGGGAGCACACGAAGGCGAATGAGCCGGATTTTGAGAAACGCCGTGAGTTGTTGCGTGAGGCGTTGGATGGGTTTCGTTTGTTAGGGAAGGTCCAATATCCGAAGGTCTGGCTGGATGAGCGCGAAAAGTTGAAAGTCGTACCAGGCGTGAAGGGTGAGGCATAAGTCGTGACGAAGTCTCGATGGAAATGACAGATGGTCACAATGTAGCGAAGGAGCATGCGACAACATGGTCTTATTGGAATTTAGTATGTCGCCGTTAGGCAAAGGCGAGAGTGTCGGTAAGTATGTGGCGCGCTCGCTTGATATTATTGATAAGAGCGGAGTGGACTACCGGTTGAACCCCATGGGAACAGTGCTGGAGGGGGAATGGGATGAGGTATTCGCTGTTGTCAAAGAATGTTATGCGCGCATGAAGAAAGATTGCGGCCGCATTTCCTGCACAATCAAGGTTGATTATCGGAAAGGCCACACAGGGCGTTTACAGAGCAAGGTTTCGAGCGTCGAGAAGAAACTCAAGCGACCGGTCAAACATTAAGCCTAGAGAGGCCATTACCTATTCGTCAACTGTATCGTGATCTTCTTCCTCGGGAAACTTTAGGCTGAGGGCTCATTTTTCTGACAGTTCTCGTTCTATCCTCCGAGTCTCTCCCAACATTCCTATTAAGCCAAGCCATCTAATGTGTTGAAGCGACGTTGTCTCCTACAGCGCCGTGTAAGAATTCACTGACAATCTAGGTTATTGTAGGAATCAAAAGCACGTTAAATAATTTTAGGAGTTACAGCATTCGTCTTGGAAAGTAGTAGGGTACCTATATATACTAGGCGCCTCAGAATCCTAGACTGATGTTCTTCGCGGAGACCTGTTGGTGATGATTGTCGATAGACCCCGCAAAATGTATGGTCGTGACGGAAAGGCAAACCGTAAATTTCATGGGCCGCTATTCTTCCTCACTGTCTTGTATCCAGAGAGCCGTAGGATAGTACCTTCCTCAGAGTTATGACCCCCCACAAGACGCGATGAGCATCAGGATGCAGGATGAGGGCGAACTCAAGACGCAATCTAGTCATGAGCTCTTGCCGAAGGAGCGCACGATTCTTGAGCGAGAGTTCATGGAGTTTCGCCCGTTTGGATTAGACGACCAGGGACACACGATCAGAGATCTCAGCGGGATGAGTATCAGGGCGGTCGTCGTCCATCTGGAAAAGTCGCAGGCTCGCGCGGGAGGAGTCTCGACAGGAACTCAGGCGGTGAATGAACTGTGCCGATTGTTAAATCTGCGCATTAAAGATCCGGTCTACCACGTGACGCCGAAGCTGCTGAAGAACGCGTGGAATAGCTACTCGTATGAGTTTGCGGCCTATGTGTATGAGTTCTGTGAGTGCCTGTCCTGCGATCCTAGATTTGTATTTCAGGGCGGGCTGGAGAAGGCCTCTTCGATCATGCAGGTGCTCGCCAGGCCCTTTTCGTTGGCACAAATCTACAGGATGTTTCCTTACTTCGGCAACAAGTTCGCCACTGGTTCGGTCAAGTTTCGAGTGGTGGAGGTAATGTCGACTTCTGCGACCTTGGCGATGAAATTTTCCGGCCGTACGCTTCGTCAGTTTGGCCCCTATCGACGACGCTGTGCGCATCTGATGTGTCAGGCCGCTCAAGGCATCATGGCGGCAGTACCTATTCGCGTCCATGGCCTGCCACCGGCCACTCTCACCGAATTGTCTTGTATTGCGAATGACGACGAATGGTGCCAATGGGCCATCCGATGGCAAGGAGAGGGACAGGGCACATGGCGTGACACGATCCGGAAAATAGTGGCAGGACCGGTGGAGGAGCGATCGGTGCAGGTTCAACCGTATGTATCTCATGCGCAGGAACAGCCGCAGGATGCTGGCTCCGATGGAAACATTGAAGATCGCGAGAAGGAGATCGCACACATCCGTGCACTGACCGGCGCCACACCGGTACAACGACATGTGACATGGTCGCTCAGCGGAGCATTGGCCGGCCTGATGTTGGCCGTCGCATTTCGTGTGGTGAATCCTGTGGCGAGCCTGGGTGAAGTCATTCTGCTGGGATTGACGCCCATGCTCATGGCAGGAATGTTGATCAACCGCAATCTTCGCCTGGAGAGCCAGCAACGCGAGGCATTGATTCAGGAGCAGATTACGTATGTGGAGCTACGGCATGAAGAATTGCGAGAAGCATATTTGGCGCAAGAACAGACGCGCGTCGAATTGCGCCGGAAAGTGGTTCAATTGACGGCTCTGCAGCGAGCGGGATTGCTGTTCAGCTCAACATTGGATCGGGAGGCGCTGATGCAGAAAGTGTTGGAGGCTCTGACCAGCGATCTGCAATACGATCGGGCGATGATCTCGTTTTTCGATCCGGTCCGCCAGATCGTCATGGATACACGGGTACTTGGTGTGTCGCCTGAGATCCAGGCGTTTGTTCGCGCGCGTGAAATTTCCGTCACTGATCCCATGAGCCCGGAAGGTATCGTGCTATTGCAGGGCCAGCCGTTGTTAGTTGGAGATGTACAGGCAGTGCGGGATCGCCTGCATCCGTTGAACCAACGCTTCGCGCATCTGACGCAGACCAAGGCCTGGGTCGCCGTTCCGTTGAAAGTGAAAGATCGGGTCTTGGGAAGCCTGATGGTCGATCGGATACAGGCACACAGTGTGACCCAGGATGATCTTGAGTTGATGATGACGGTTGCCCATCAAGTCGCAATCGCACTGGATAACGCTTCTGCGTATGAACAGATTGAAGAACTGAACATGGGACTCGAAGTCAAAGTACGTGAACGCACGTTTGAGCTTGAGCAGGCGGATCGCTTGCGTTCCCAATTCCTCTCACTGGTTTCGCACGAGCTCAAGACTCCGCTGACCTCGATCAAGGGATTCTTACAGAATCTGCTGGATGGATTGACGGGGCCGCTCACTGAGAAACAGCAGCGGTATTTGTCACGGATGTTGGACAATTCAGACCGGTTGATCCGCATGATCGAGGCCTTGTTGGACCGCACAAGGATTCAAACGGGAAGGTTGGATCT
>DATDFW010000547.1:0-5886 GCA_036522375.1 Nitrospiraceae bacterium | reverse complement strand
TTTCTTTGTGCAAACCCTTCATGGACATTTCTTCCGCGGGAGTCAGTACGTGGCGCTTCTGCAATTGGATCAATTCCAAATCCAGATTGTGGTGCGCCTCTTCCAGTGCGCGAAATTCATGACTGGATTGGCGCAGTCTCTCCGCAATCATACTGTCAGTCAGCATGTCACACCTCCCGGTTATGAGATTACTGCAGCGGTTTGAGACGTCCTCCTTCGCGACCGAATTCGTCAGTGACTCGACCCGGCTCCGACACAATTGGGTCCAGTTCCATCAACAAGGCATCTTCAATGGGATTGGAATAGTATGCTGGGCGGGTCGTCACGTCGCGAAACCCAAGACTTCGATAGAGCGCATGTGCGGCATGGTTCGAAGCCCGCAATTCGAGTACGGCGCACCTCGCCCCTTGTGCCAGGCCTACCTCCAGAGCCCGCAGGACCAAGGCCGTGGCGATACCCTTGTTCCTCATCGACTCGATGACCGCAAGGTTCATCAGCCGTACTTCCTCGAAGACAACCCAGAAACAGAGATATCCAACAATCGAGATGGAGCCCACTCCTCCTGGCGGCACCTGCCTTGTCAGCAGAAAATGTGCAAAGGGATTGCCGCTCAGTTCCGCTAGTATCATTTTGCGCGTCCAGGGGGTAGAGAAGCAAGCTTCTTCGATCTGCAGAATGTCCGGCAAAGACTCGACGGTCGCCGGTTCGATGTTCCATTCGCCCATCACGACAGCCCCTCTGGCAGGGTGCTGAAAAAGTCCGCCCTTCTCACCCGACCAACCCCACCGCGCCGACACGCGCCTTTTCCCAGACTGCGTTCTCGCATCGTCCAGACCCTCACCCTACCGCATCGGGACAGAACTGCGTGAGCAGTTCAGGGCGAGTGGGTGAGAAAGTTCCGCCTCGGGCCTTCACTCGCTGCGGCCTTGATGATCGGCCTTTTTGAGCATCTTGTGGGAGATCCCTCTCGTTGTTCATAGTCTGCTAAACCCCTTCATACAATCTTACTCCGCCTATATACCGCCCCTGCCTTTCCTTCGTATAACCCGAGCCCGGACCGCAGGGATCCGTTTCGCCGCCACACGCTCATTCACCTTTCTTGCTATCCGTTCCTGACGTTGAGCCACGGGGGACAGACCACCGAACTCTTCGTACTTCAGTTCTGCAGCCGTGCGTTGTACATAGAGTGGACTGACACCGATACCGGCATACTCACCCCGTCTGAACTGCTCGATCCCTGCCAATCCGATCGAGACAGCTGAGGGTTTCGTGGCAGAGTCCGGCGCCTCGACGAACGTGGCAGAGGAAGGCATCGCCGCACGGATGGCTGATGCCTCAGCCGTCCAACCTTCGCCAAATACGAGACCGTTTCCTGTAAGGCGACTCCCCAGCATCGCCGCTGTCCCAACCTGTTCTGACATCATTCGTTCCAACCGATTATTACTGGTCCAGCGAAATAGCGCCCAGTAGAGTTCCCCACGCCGACTATTGAGGATGGGACAGAGTAGCATCGAAGATCCTCTCAGATTCCAGGCCATTCCCTCCAGCGTCGGCACCACCGCCAAGGGAAGCTGACCGATCGTCCGGAAGCCAAGAAGTGTGGCCAGGCCGACACGAAGTCCTGTGAAAGATCCTGGACCGATGGAAACCACAAGCCCATCCAACTGCGTGAGTGTCAAACCTGACTCCCGCAATAATCGATCGATCGTCGGCAGCAACAGTCTGGCATGCGACCCATCTGCGTCCTGGTTGTGATGTGCAAGGACTCGCGATTCATCAAGGATCGCGACACTCTGCCACGATGTTGCGGTCTCGACTGCTAATACCTTCATCACTTCAACTCGTCTACAAAAACTATGTCGGCCATCCCCGCGGGATGCTCAAACAGTTCAGACATCTCACACACCCAACCCCGGTGGCTACAACACCCTCCCCAGCCTGAGACAGCCAAGACACCTGCTAGAGCTGCGCAAGATCGGTGGCGTTCAATGGTTGGTTCGGAATCATCTCATGAAACGTCACCTCCACGTTTCCCTGCCCCTTCCCATCGTTCAAAAAAATCTTGAACGGCCTCTGAAGCCGCCTATCGCCGGTGCTTGAGGTCGCCTCCACCTCGCCGATTGTTCGGAAATCTTCGTACTGAATCGTGGCTTCCACTGAGCCCGATTCCATCAGCCGCTCCTCACGGACGACAAGAAATGTCTGCCGTTCAAACCAAAGCTGCCGGCGTATGACCTGCGCCCCGGTGGGAGACGGGCCGAAGACCTCCATCCGGTAGCGGTCGCCCTCTTCCGCTAGGGTAACCGTCTCGTCTTTAGCAATCGTGCCGGTGCCCAATACTCCACCCATGGCCCACACACTCAATTGAAACGGGCGCGCAAGCTTTCCCATCTCGTCCATGTCGGACGGACTGCCGGACAGGACACGGCCCATCGTCGGTAATCGCAATCTGAAGTAATCAGTAGTCTGGACAAATTCAAAGAGTTCACTGCCAACCGCAGTAAACCCACGCAGGCGCATGGCGTTCGGGCGACGATAATACAACGCTCCCTCCACCCGTGACGCGATAGGAATGATCCCTCCCCGCACCTTCGCGCTGAAGAGACCTTTCATCGTTCGAATTGCCGCCTCCCGTTGACTCAGCACATCCACCAACTCCTTCACAGTCGCCTGCTTGAGTCGAACTTCCTCGCGCGGTGCAAACAGCGCACAACCCGATAAGAACACAAGACCCATCACCCACACGACAAGAGAAAAACCGATGGAAACACTTCTGGTGTTCCCTTTCTTCCCACCAATGCTCACAGCAAAAGGCACAGCTGGATGAGCCTCTGTCGCGCGCCCAATTTCACCTCCCCAGCCCTCAGTACGCCACGATGCTCCTGAGCAAAGGCCTTCTCCGAAGCAATCGGTATGTCGCGACTCACCGGGCGAGGACAGGTGAGGACATCCGCGTTGCGTGAGCACAGCAGAGGCTCGTCTTCCTCTCCCTTTCCTACACCAAAACCACATCCAACGCCTCCCCCACCTCTCGAATTCCAATCAATTCAATCCCATCGATAGGTTCCAGTTTGGCCAAGTTCCGTTCCGGCAATAGGCAGCGTTTGAATCCCATCTTTGCTGCTTCGCGAATCCTCATCTCTGCCTGACTGATCGCACGCACCTCACCTCCGAGCCCGACCTCACCCAACACCAACAGTCCCGGTTCAATCGGCACTTCGCGCAAACTCGATGTGATCGCCGCCACGATGCCCAAATCGATGGCCGGCTCGTCAATATGCATCCCACCGACGACGTTCACATAGACGTCTTGTCCGGACAGATGCATACCCAACCGCTTCTCCATAACCGCGAGCAACAGTGAAACCCGATTCTGCTCCACACCATTCGCCATTCGTTTCGGCATCGCATAACTCGTGGAGGACACCAGGGCTTGTAGTTCGACTAGAATCGGCCGCGATCCTTCAAGACTGGATACCACCACCGATCCCGTCGTACGCTGAGACCGTTCCGCCAAGAACAACTCGGAGGGATTGCTCACCTCTTCCAGCCCGGAATCTTTCATCTCGAACACGCCGATCTCATTAGTCGAGCCAAAGCGATTCTTCACCGCGCGAAGAATGCGAAAACTGTGGCCCTTATCTCCTTCAAAATAGAGCACCGTGTCGACGATATGTTCCAACAATCTTGGCCCAGCGATTGCTCCATCCTTGGTGACATGTCCGATGATGAAGACCGGCACGCTGCTGCGTTTTGCGTACCACATGAGTTGCCCTGCCACTTCCTGCACCTGGCTGATGCTGCCCGGTGCGGATGTGATCTGTTCCGTGTAGACTGTTTGGATTGAATCGACAACCACGGCAGCCGGCTGGATTTCCTGTGCCGATTTGAGGATCTGTTCGAGCGACGTCTCCGCGAGAATCAACAGATTCGGATGCTCGATGCCGAGCCGGTGCCCTCGCATCTTGATCTGTCTCGGAGATTCCTCTCCGGACACATACAACACCGGATCTTCCTTGGAAGACAGACGCGGGAGCGCCTGAAGCAATAAGGTTGTTTTCCCAATCCCTGGATCGCCGCCGATCAGGATGACCGATCCGGGAATGACTCCGCCTCCAAGCACCCGATCGAATTCGCCGATCCGTGTCAGCCGACGGTCCTCACCAACTACTTCTATGTCGGCAATCGGTGTAGCCTTTGCCTGTGCCGTCTTCATCGCAGCAGGCCGCCCCTTGCCGGTCGGCGCCTGCCGTTCCTCTTTCATCGTGTTCCAGCCGCCGCAGTCCGGGCAACGGCCAAGCCACCGTGGCGACTGATGGCCGCAAGCTTGGCAGGAAAAACTTGTTTTCGCCCGCATTCAGAGGAGCCTCAATAAATAAGGGGGAAAGGCTGAAGGCTATAGTAAAGGATAGGAAGAGGGAATGGAAGCTACGGATGTGGCGCTAGGATACTGCGCACGGGGAGTTTCTGTTAACGCTTCGTGGAACCGGCGCGGTGGAAAGCGGCGGCTGCGTCCGAAAGCTGCAGTGCAATGAGCAGCCGCAGTTCAGGGGTGAGTCGCCGGGCTTTGTCAATCTGCCAGCATATCGCCAAGCTTACTAGGACGCCGCGACGCATTAGAACTAGGAACCACCCCTATTAGGCGACTTCGTCTCAAATTCTCAGGTAGAGCATCTCGATCGGCAAGCCCGATGGATCATGCGATGGCTCTCCGGCTAAAGAAACCAGTTCTCCTTGGCTTGCTTCAGCTGTAATGAATGCAACGGTCGCATCCAAAACATCGTCGGCCTGCACGTTCTTCCGCAAGGTCTTGGAAAGAATATCGTCCAAGAACGCTGAGACGCTAGGCTCGAACCGTTGCAGAACACGGAGTCGCTCTTCCCTACCCTCGACGGTGGTCTTGCTATACTTCATTGGCTCCCGATCAGCAAGCGCCCAGAAGCAAACCTCAGGGTGAATCTCGTGGATACCATGGCTCTGCCCCTGCATGTTCAACAAGAGCCGGTCAACTTCGCTGATCTTGGGACTGATACCCCAGGTCTGTGCACCGATGCTTCTTCCAATGCACATTCGATTGATCTTCCGAGCCGCTTCGACTCCATCTGCCGTGAGAGCCTCTCGACAAGGAACTGGGAAAACGCTCGATTTCCTTGGCCTCCCGAGAACTTCTCGGGCTAAACGGTCGCATGGACGAATCGGAGCATCGGACCACGGCAACCCGATGGGGACATCGATAAGAATGCGTTCGGCACCCAGAAACGCAGACGCCAAGTCGTTGATCATGGGAAATAGTAGCCACGCCAAATCTACGCCGTTGCGTGTGACCGCGAACCAACCAGCCTTGCACCCATCGACCCCAACGTGTTGTCTCATTTCATTCCAAGTCGCCTAACGCTCCGGTTCAGTGACAGCGCGTGTCGCGGCCGCTGCAGTTGTTATGCCTTCTCATCGATCCACTTCTTCACGCCAGCATGGATTTCATAGCAGCCATCAAGGATCGTGATCGAGGCGCGGAGGATGTCGCGATCGCGCGCGACCTCAGCTCAGTTATCCCTCTTTGCTTCTTATCCATACAGCCGCAGACGGAACGGCCGTGCGGGGCGCTTCGCGCCGCCAGATATCCTATCTTCTTCCTCGCCTCTTTTCCGCTCGTGCGCAAATGGTTCCGCAAAAGCGGGTAACTGGACTATCCTTCACTGCGCGCATTGAGGGACCACCGTCTCATCGTGGGGCCTCAGCGAGCAAGAAGGATAGTCCAGTTACCCGCTACATTTTTTTGCGCACCTCTTTCCACCCCTTCGCCACTTTCGCTTTGCGCGGCGCCTCACCCTTAGCCGGCTCTGGCACCATCACAGCTTCGAGGCGGCGCTGCAAAAACACTTCGGC
>DATDFW010000546.1:0-3681 GCA_036522375.1 Nitrospiraceae bacterium | reverse complement strand
CGGTCACAACCCCGGCCCGGTCGAGACCCAGGTCGTGGGTGTTGGGCACACGTCCTACCGCTAGAAGGACATGAGTGCCCACTACTTCCGGCGGACCTTCGTCGCATCCAATGCCAACGGCGATACGGCTGTCACGTTTCGCCAGTGATAGACACTTCGCATTCAGACGAATCTGTAGTCCCTCCGTCTCCAGGATTTGGTGCACGGCGTCGGAGACATCTTCGTCTTCGCGCCCAATCAGGCGCGGTCCCATCTCGACGATCGTGACTTCACTTCCGAAGCGGCGATACATCTGACCGAACTCCAACCCGATGTAACTTCCGCCGACGATGACGAGATGCTCCGGCAAGAAGTCGACATCCATCATCGTTGAGTTTGTGAGAAATGAGACATCCTGAATACCCGGCATCGCGGGAACAGAGGCGCGTCCGCCAACGTTGATGAAGACTTTGTCGGCTTCGAGGACTTCATCGTTGACCACGACAGTGCGGGGCGACTGAAAGCGGGCATGGCCATGAATGACCGTACAATTCTTAAGTCCTCTTAACCAGTCTTCCACGCCTCTGTTCGATCGTCCGGAAACTTCATCCTTGCGTGCTTTTACACGTTTCATGTCGACGCGAACATCGCCGGTGACAGTAAAACCATACTCGGCGCCTCGGCGAGCCACATGCGCCGCGTACGCGCTAGCCACGAGCGTCTTTGTCGGTATGCATCCCGTATTCACACAGGTGCCGCCAAACTTGTGGCGTTCAATAATGGCAACAGCCATGCCCGTGGCCGCAAACCGCGCAGCCAAAGAGGGGCCTGCCTGGCCGGTCCCAATAATAATGGCATCGAAATGCCGCGACACGAGGCACCCTCCCCTTAAGGAAGATCGCAGGCCACCGCACCAATGGAGTGTCCGCTGGGCGCGCCGTCGCCGATGACGATCACGTCATAGTCGGTCACGTCGGCAGCTCCGTCCCAGCCCGCTCCGCCACCATGTATGCGGCGTACCAGTCCGGCCAGTTCTCGTCACGCTGCCCAGTGCGCTTTTCGTGCTGCCCGTGGGCAGCTTCCGCACGCCGAAACGCGCTCGCCAGATCGTTCGCCGATGCGAACGTCGTCGTCGAGGAGTCGATACGACCGGGCAGCCGCGTGGTGATCTCCTGGAACAGCCAGCCGTTGCCATCCGGATCATGGAACGAGGCGAACGAGCGATAGCTGCGATGATCGGGATCCGGACCGTTGACCCGGAGGCGCCCAAACAGGTACGGCTCGTCGGTACCAGCATACACACCGCCGGCGTCGTGGAACACATGGCTGATCTGGATGCCGCGACCAAGCAGCTCTTTGCGGGCGGCCTCGATGTCGGAGACGATCAAGTACAGGCCCTGGGCGGATCCGGGTACCGCAGCGGTGACGTTCTTGCCGAAAATAACCGAGCACCAGGAGCCGGGCGGTGTAAACTGGATCACGCGGAACTCTTTACCGTTGTCGTAGTCGGCATCGAGGCGCCATCCGAGCTTCCCACCGTAGAACTCTTTGGCACGGTCGACATCCGAAACGGGTATCACGACGATCTCGAACTTCATGTCCACTCTCGCGACGCTCACGCCACTGGCCTGGTCGTTACTGCGGATTTCAGTCGTCGGATTTGCCATGTTCTTTGCTCCTTTGTGTTTGAAGGAAATCGAACTTCAGATTTGTTGAATAGCTGCTCATGCCGCCCTCGTAACTCCCTCTTAACTAGGCAGCGACGATCTGTTGCCTGCCGTCGACGTCGTATGGGTCGTGTAGGTCATGATGTGCGCAGCAAGCGCAGCGACGTCGGCTGGCTGAGCCGATCGACCGCTGCGAACATTTGCGCCCATGAATAGACGGGTAACCGCTCAGCCGGCTCATCGAGGGTGCAGGACAGGAGACTGGTCACTTCGCGGCAAATGGCGGAGTCAACGCTGAGAACAAACGCCTGACTCATCGCATCTTCCTCGTTGGGGGATGAAGGGGACTCTCGAATAGCGAATCTGATTCTCTCGAAGGGCGGTGGAGGAGAGTGTCATCGCCACTATGAGAGCGGTTCGTTGCTCGGCTGGGCAGGGTTATAGCCGAGTCGTGGTCGAAGCCCTATAGGTCAAAGTCTCATTTTCTTGTCGAATCAATCTAACCAGGACTGTCGTGGTTTGCACGACAGAAGCCTGGTAATACCGATCTACGGTGTGGCACCGCAAGACGAGGATGGACATCCTGGCTCCCACTGAAAGGTATGCCAATCTCCGATTGAGATGCCTGTCCTGATGACCTCCCCCGTGGCGGTGTCGAAAACAAATAATTGACCGGCAATCCTGACATATAACCGCTGGCTCTCCGGGTCAAAAGCGGATGAAGCAAGTCCGCCTTCTACAATACGCGCGATGACGACTGATTGTCCGCTAGCTATGTTCAGACGTACCAGTTCGTTACCAGTAAAACGCGGAAACACCGGTGCTGATCGTTCTGCTACGCACTCAAATACCGCTCTCATACCTAAAAGCGTATTTGTTGTTGTATCCCAATGAAAGGTAGATTGAATCGGTGATGGTTCCTCATGGCACGGACGCCAGGTCGTTCGAATACCCGTCGGCCGGACCTCTCCGGTATTGGTATCGATAATTAATAATTGACCGCCAAGGCTTGTAAACAGGTGGCCATCTGAATCTATCGCAGTGCTGCCGAGGCCGGTGTCAGAAAATTGAACGACATTAGTTACCTGGAATGTATTTGGATCAATTTTGACGACTTGACTGCCAGAAATCCCCGCGCCGAATCTTACAGCGAGTAAGGATTGAGTGTTTGCCTCCCATTGATAACCTGAAAATGCCGGATTGCCTGTTGCCAAACCAGTTTCCGTTACATTCTCAGTGGTCTTCGATGTGTCTATCCGTATCAATCTGCTTGTATCGAAATCACGAGCATCTAGAAAGAACCGATGACCACTGATGTCGAGAGCCCCGTGAATACCCACTCCTGCAAAAGTTGCCAGGATGCTTGGGTTGATACTGCTTATCGGTTTTTGGGGATCGAAGCGTATGACCTCAGAGCCTGTGGCTATGCTACCTCGAGAAGCCAGTAAGGTCCCTGCGAGAACGGAAGATGCGGGTAGTAAGAGTATAAAAACAACAACAATGCTCAGATACGTAGCAAGGCCCATCACATCAGCCCGGCCAACGCCAGAGTTAGGACGGGCACCTGTGTTACTCACTTTTGTAACAGCCACACATTCTCTCGGGCAGGACATTTCCCCTTCAATCCACCGGCGACATCGGTGTTCTCAAGGAGCGTGACAGCATAATTCGCTCCGTAATGTCGTGTTACTTCCTCACTAGCAACTGAAAAAGGAGGGCCTTCCATCGAGCGTTGATCGTAGTCATAACAAATCAGCAACTGTGGAGCCTTACCTGTGATCTCTGTGAGGTGCGCTGTATATCGGTTTCGCATTTCTTCCGGGAAGGCCACTAGCGCCGCCCTGTCATATGTGGCATCGACTGGGCCAAGCATCTTTCTCGACACAACAAATATGTCGCCAATAAATATGTCGAGATTTTTTGCGCTCCACTGCTCTACTTCCCCAACTATTGATATGTCTGGTTGTAATCCAAGTTCCATAAACAACTGCTCAATGGCGACTTGACTCAATTCGGCTCCGGCCACACGGTAGCC
>DATDFW010000545.1:0-21876 GCA_036522375.1 Nitrospiraceae bacterium | reverse complement strand
CGTCGTTCGATGCATGGCTCGCTCGATCGGAAGCCCGTTCGCCTTCTACAGGCAGGACGGATTGAGTGGGAGTCGCCGACGTCATAAGCGAGCATCTCAGGAGTGGTAGGGCTTCGCAGAAAGCCGATCTGCTGTTTCCTGCCGTTGACGAATGGATCAGAACCTGCTCTTCTGTTCGATAGGAAAGGAGCAATCCTGAGATGGGGCATGTTTGGTCGCGGTGTGAGACTTCATCCCGCGACCGTTCATTGGAGCGTTCGATGCGCTGGGTGGATTAGGCCGATAACATTCTTGGTGAGACCACCCTCGCGCGTTAGTCTACTGGTCCGTGTATTCAAGACATTCGGATTCCCATCCCATGAGTTCTCACATTATGCATGCTCCTCGCACGGTCGTCGGCATCTTGGTCGGGGGCGGACCGGCTCCCGGCATCAACAGCGTCATTAGTGCGGTCACGATCCGCAGTATTCTCGGTGGTTGGGACGTTGTTGGGATTCTCGATGGATTCAAATGGTTGATGGAGGGGAGCATCAGTCAAGTGCGCCCTCTCTCGATCGAAGAAGTCAGTCGCATTCATTTTCGAGGGGGGTCCTACCTGGGCACATCGCGTGCCAATCCGACAAAGAAAGCTGAGTCTCTCGCCAGTGTCCTATCCTCCTTGAGGAGGCTGGACGTCACGCACTTGGTGACCATCGGCGGAGACGATACGGCGTTCTCGGCGCTTAAATTGGAAGAGCAGGCGGCCGGGCTCATTCGTATCGTGCACGTGCCGAAGACCATCGACAATGACCTCGATCTTCCTCATGGTATACCGACGTTCGGGTTTCAAACGGCCCGGCATGTTGCCGTCGAGATCGTCAAGAATCTTATGGTGGACGCCCGCACCACCTCGCGCTGGTACTTCACTGTCACGATGGGACGCAAAGCCGGCCATTTGGCGCTCGGAATCGGGAAGGCCGCCGGCGCCACGCTCACCGTCATTCCCGAGGAATTTAGAGAGCGGCCTGTAAGACTCCAATGCCTGTTGGATCTCGTTATCGGGACAATGATCAAGCGGCTCGCTAGCGGGCGCTCCGACGGAGTGGTCGTGTTGGCGGAAGGACTGATCGAGATTCTTGATCCCCAAGACCTGGGTGGATTGGATCATGTGGAACGGGATGAACATGGCCACCTGCGGTTAGCAGACGTGGATATTGGCGACGTGCTGCGACGTGAAGCGACGAAGGAGATGAAAGCTTTGGGGCTTGCCACGTCGATCGTCGCCAAGAACGTGGGGTATGAGTTACGTTGTGCGGATCCGATTCCGTTCGATATGGAATACACACGGGATCTTGGTTATTGCGCGGCGCAGTTCCTTTTCGATGGAGGGACTGGAGCCATGGTGTCGATTCAAAACGGGCGGTTCACACCGATTCCTTTCAAGGAAATGGTGGATCCTGGCAGCGGACGACCGAGAGTGCGGATGGTGGATATCATGTCTCAGTCTTACCAGATTGCACGCCAGTATATGATTCGGCTATCTGATGAGGATCTCAAGGATCCGCTGGTACTGGACCGCTACGCGGCTCTCACGGGATTGTCGCCGGAGGTGTTTCACAACCGATTTCAGCCTATCGAATCGGTCTCGGTGGGAACTCGATCGAAAGGCTGCGCGACATGAATGATACGGTAGCGACAGTTGGGTCCAAAGTATGGGGCCATACGGCTTGACCGGGGTGGGGTGCGATGAACGATCATGAATAATGCAGGCTAACGGTTTTTCTTGTAACCGAGGCCTACATAGATGTACTATAGTATCGACTGTTGCGACCGTGTCACAACCGCCGTGGAGGCTGTTCAGAACATGTCAGTGAATATATTTGCGGCCTCATCGTATTAAATGGAAAGCGTTGTGGCAATCATCCGTTCATGTTTCTCCGTCCTCGTTTTTGCGTTGCTTCTCTGCAACGTATTCCCGGTCGAACAGGTCAGGTGGGCTGCCGATAGCATCGTATGTGGTTCGACCGGCGAGACTGGGCATGAGCAGGCTTGTGATTCCAGGGGCACCGGGGCTGCGACCGAGTCCGGAGACGATTCGTCGCAAGAGATGCAAGACGACTGCGTCACTTCTGGAGTGAGTGTGTCAGATTGCGGGTTGAGCCAGTCTCATGCCTCGTTGAACGAAAATTCTCCTTCTACCCTTCTGATTTCCCAACTCTTACATCCTCCGACCACGCGCAGTTAGCACCACGTCGACGATCTGTTTCGTTTTCGATCTCGATCGGACAACTTCATCGTGACTCCGAAGGAGGCAGCACATGCCGGCGCGGCTATGGAATCGTATCGTATTATTGATGATGGTAATGGTGGCAGGAACCAGCGGGATACTGGTAGTACCGTCTTTTGTCCAGGCGAAGGATCCGATGCCCACGTTCGACCTCAACCATATCATCGACTTGGCGCTAGAACGGAACCCAATGATCGCGGGTGCTCAAAGCGTGATTGCACAAAGTGAAGGCAGACGGACTGAAGCCGGCGCCTATCCTAACCCCACGATCGGTTTACAGACCGCAGATGCCACGATCCGAGACCCCAGCAACGGAGTGCGTCTGATGGAACGGGGTGTGACAGTTCATCAGACGGTGGAATGGCCGGGCATGCGGGCGGCCCGTCAGGACGCGGCAGAGGCCGGTTTATCCGGCGCGACGGTCGGTCTCGAAGAGTCCAAGCTCAATCTCATCGCGGAAGTGAAGACGGCGTTCTACGACCTGCTGTTGGCGGAACGGAATGTCGACCTTCTGCAGCAGAATTTAGAGACTGTTCAAGAGGTAGCCCGCATTGTCAAAGCCCGCGTCCGATCCGGTGAAGGCCCGCAATTTGAATCGGTGAAGGCGGACGTGGAGGTGCTCAAAGCCAAGCAGGAAATGACAAAAGCCAAAAACGCCGTGCGCGTGAAACTCGTCGGATTGGACACCTTGACGGCGGGAGGCTTAGGGCCTCGGTATAAGGTGCAAGGGGATTTCCGGTCACTCCGGGATCATCTGGACCCGGAGCAGATGGCGACGCGGGATCTTTCGCAACATCCTACTCTGAAACGCCAGGGAAAACTGGTAGAGCAGGCTGAATTTGCCGTCAGCAAGGAACGTCAGGCCCGTGTGCCGAACGTGACCCTGTATGGCGGGTATGCTAGGGAGGCAGGCCGCGAGGCGGTGGTGGCGGGCGTGAGTCTGCCGACGCCCTTATGGTATCGGCAGCAAGGGCACATTGCCACGGCACTCGGAACTCAACGAAAAGAGGAGGCGGAGCTCATTCGAATGAGAAACGACCTCGCCCGCGCCATCAATCAACATGCGCGAGAGGCGGAAACGGCACAAGAGCAAATTCTCGTGTATGAGGAAGGCCTTTTAAAGCAAGCGCAAGAGGCCTTGCGTATAGCCCAATTGAGTTTCCGGCAAGGCGCCTCCAGCCTCCTGGATGTCCTTGATGCTCAGCGGGTCCAACGCCAAATCACCGTGGATTATAATCTGGCGCGTTTCGAACTGTCCTTGGCGCTGACGCGGTATGAGCGAGCCCTGGGCGGTCCACTCTAGTGTAGTGAAGGGTACAGATGAGACGCATAGCACGTTTTCCTGATCGAATGATGAAACGACGCCAGTGTCATACGCATACGCGAAGCCGTCTGAGTATGATGTGCAGCATCATCTTCGGCATGCTGCTGTTGCCTGTCTTTACAGGCTGTGACCGTGCGCCAGCCCCAGCGGAGGAGGGCAAGCTGAAACATTCGTCCGACCATGCACGTCTTGTTCGACTCCCGGTCGATGAAGTTACTCGGTCAGGTGTCACCGTGGGGCCGGTCGAACGAACGGCCTTTCGTACCTACCGCACCTTTCCCGGCGTCGTACGTCCGAACGAAAACGCGCTGGCAAATATTATGACCCTGGTCCGTGGGCGAGTGGCCGAGGTGCATGCCGATTTGGGGCAGGCGGTCGTGGCCAATCAGTTGCTGGCGGTGCTTCACAGCAGCGATCTCGGACTGGCCCAGTCTGCATACCTGAAGGCGCGTGCACGACGGCATGTGGCGGAACAGGCCTATCAGCGGGCGGAGTTTCTGTTTAAAGAGAAAGTTATCGGCCAGGCGGAGCAGCAGCGCCGCGAAGGAGAGATGATCAGTGTGCGTGCAGAAGCGCAGGAGGCTCGGGAAGGACTCCGGTTGCTGGGCATGGACGACAAGGAAATTAGTGCGTTGGAACGGACCCAGAAAATCCGTTCGCAAATTTCCATTGTGGCGCCCTTTGCGGGCCGGGTGATCGCACGGGATCTCACCAAAGGCGAGCTGGTCGAAACCACTCAAAAACTGTTTGTGGTAGCCGATCTTTCGACAGTCTGGGTGGTGGGTAATGTCTCGGAGAAGGATATCTCCTATATGCATCGGGCAGCGCTCGTGGCGGACCAGCCAGTCGAAGTCTTTGTACCTGCGTATCCTGATGAAGTGTTCCATGGAACGGTTTCTTATGTCGGAGATGTCCTAGACACCGCAACGCGGACCATGCAGGTCCGCCTTATCTTGGCAAATCCCGACGGACGTCTGAAGCCGGAAATGTTCGCGACGATCCGCGTCCTGTCCGAACCTGCTCCTGATGTCCTGGTCGTTCCCGAAGGAGCCGTGCAGCATGATCGGGACCGCAGCTTTGTGTTTGTGCAACAGCAACCTGGAGTCTATGAACCGCGGACAGTCAAATTAGGCGACAAGAACGGGACTTTCGTCGAGATCCGCGAAGGATTGCAGGAAGGGGACATGGTCGTCCAGGAAGGCGCCTTTACTTTGAAATCCGAGTTATTGAAGCCCAAAGACTGAACTATGGTTGATAAACTCATCGAGTTATCTCTGCGTCGCCCCTTCTTGATTCTTACGTTTGCCGGCCTTCTGACCCTTCTGGGATTCTATGCCTTCCGCACGATTCCGATCGATGCGTTTCCCGATGTGACAAGCGTGCTCGTGCAAGTCGTCACCAAAGCGCCCGGTTTGTCCCCCGAAGAAGTCGAGCGGTTGGTGACCTTTCCCATCGAACAACAAATCACCGGGGTTCCTCATCTGACGGAACTACGCTCACTTACCAAAGTCGGCCTGTCGCTGATTACGGTGGTGTTCGATGATCAGATGAACATCAACCTTGCCCGCCAACTTGTCCTCGAACGGTTGATCGAAGTGAAGGAGAACTTACCGCCAGGGTCCGAACCGATGATGACGCCGAACAGTACCGGACTGGGAGAGGTCTATCAGTACTATCTGGAAGGCCCTCCGCATGCCGGCCTGAATGCTGCCGCAGTAGAACGTGAATTGATCGAACAGCGAACGGTGCAGGACTGGGTCATCAGACCATTCCTCAAGGGCACGCCTGGCGTGATCGACGTCAACTCGCAAGGCGGGTATGTCAAACAGTTCCAGGTACTCGTCGAGCCAGAGCTGTTGCACAAGTATTCGCTGTCCCTGGACGACGTTTTTACCGCCGTGGCGAACAACAATGCGAATGCCGCAGGCAACATCTTGGAGACACATGCCGAAAAATTCATCGTCCGAGGCGTCGGGCTGATTCGGAAGCTAAGCGACATCGAGGACATCGTCGTGAAGGAAGCGGGTGGTACTCCCGTGCACATCCATGACGTCGCCCAAGTACAAATCGGCCATGCCATTCGTCATGGCGCTGTAGTCCTGAACGGCGATCGCGAGGTGGTGGCAGGGATCGTGCTCATGTTGCGCGGCGGAAATGCCCGCGACGTGGTAGAGGGCATCAAGGGCAAGATCGCCACGATCCAGGACAAAGGTATGTTGCCGGCAGGATGGCGGATCGTACCCTTTTACGATCGCATCGAGTTGATCTCCGCTGCATTGAAGACTGTCTATAAGGCGTTGGCCGAGGGAATCCTCCTGGTGGTCGTGGTGCTGTTCGTGTTCCTGGGCGATACCAGGAGCGCATTGATCGTGGCGGCGACGCTGACTGTGACGCCGCTCGTGACGTTCTTTGTGATGGATCGGTTCGATCTCACGGCGAATCTGATGTCCTTGGGTGGCCTGGCGATTGCCATCGGTATGATGGTCGATGCCTCAGTGGTGGTGGTGGAAAACATCCATCGGCATTTGTCGGATCCCCGTCACCAGGGCATCCCTCGATTGGCGCTCATTCTCAATGCCAGCCGGGAGGTAGCCCGCCCCGTGGTCTTCGGCATCATGATCATTATCATTGTCTTTATGCCGATCCTCTCCTTCGAGGGCATGGAAGGCAAAATGTTCAAGCCGATGGCCTACACCATCATGATTGCCCTGATGGTGTCGCTCATTTTGTCGATTACCCTCTCACCGGTTCTATGTTTGCTGACGTTGCGGCCAGGGCATGGCGCCGATCCCTGGGCGCTCCGACTGGCCAAGCGGACCTATATTCCCCTGCTGCGCTGGGCGCTAGGACATCGGACGGTGGTACTGACCTCTACCGGACTCATGCTGGCTGGAAGTATTGCGCTTTTCCCATATTTGGGGTCGGAGTTTGTCCCGATTCTGAATGAAGGTACAATGGCCCCTCTCACCATCCGTTTGCCCAGCATTTCTTTGGATCAATCGATCACGATCGAACGCGAGGTACAGAAGGCGGTGCTGGAGTTTCCCGAAGTGCAGATGATGGTGTCCAAGATCGGACGCACGGAATTAGCGAATGACCCGCAAGAACCGAATGAAAGCGATTCCGTTGCGATGTTACATCCCATCGAGACGTGGACGACAGCCCCCACCATGGCGGGATTGAAAGAACGGGTCCGCGAGCGGCTGGGACGGGTGCCAGGTGCCAACTTTCTGATTAGCCAGCCGATCCAACAACGGGTGGACGAATTGATTTCGGGAGTGCGCGCAGAGGTGACCGTCAAATTGTTCGGGCCGGATTTGGAGGTCCTGCGTCACACGGGAGACCAGATTGCCGGCGTGCTCCGCACGATTCGAGGCGTCAAAGATTTGAAGGTGGAGCAACTCTTCGGCCAGCCGTACATCACAATCGATATCGACCGAAGCAAGATCGCACGGCACGGCATTAACGTCTCGGATGTGCGTGAGGTCATTGCCACAGCGGTCGGAGGAGAAGCGGCGACCCGGGTCTATGAAGAGCAGCGGCGGTTCAATCTCATCGTGAGGTTTCCCGAACAGTACCGGAACAGCATTGAGACCATCGGGAACATTCGAATGTCGGACGGACAGGGTGCCTTCATTCCACTCAGCGATCTCGGGACAATTCGAATGCATGAGGGGCCCGGGCGAATCAATCGCGATCAACTTGAGCGATATCTGCCCGTCAGCTTCAATACCCACGGACGAGACATCGGGAGTATTGTCGCCGAGGCGCAGCAACGGATGGCTCGGGAGGTTCAACTTCCGGAGGGGTATACGGTCGTGTGGGGTGGATCGTTCGAAAATATGGAGCGGGCGATGGCCCGAATCAAGATCATTGTTCCGATTACTATTGGCTTGATCTTCGTGCTCCTATTCTCGTCGTTCTCCTCGCTCAAGCAGGCGGCATTGATCATTCTTAATCTTCCGTTTGCCCTCATCGGTGGGATTGTCGCCCTATGGATTACGGGCGAATATCTGAGTGTGCCGGCCTCGGTTGGATTCATCAATCTTTTCGGTGTGGCCGTCTTGAATGGCATCGTGCTGGTGTCCTACATGAATGCGCTTCGTCGGCAAGAGGGAATGGATGTTCGGCAGGCGGTGCTGAATGGATGTGTCATGCGTCTCCGGCCCGTGTTGATGACGGCGTCTGTCGCGTTACTGGGATTGGTGCCGTTAGCTCTTTCCCAGGGGATCGGATCGGAGGTTCAACGGCCTCTCGCCGTTGTGGTCATCGGGGGACTCGTCAGTTCGACGTTCCTGACGCTCGTCGTACTGCCGGTGCTCTATCAGTGGATCGAAGAGCGAACCGCCGTTTCGAGTCTCTCACCGAACATCGGCAACGGGGAAGGAAGCGTTATGTCAGATCGTCACGAAGAGGTGAAGCTGACCTCTTGACCACGAAGCACCGCGTAATAGTGTTCTCGCACAATCTCTCTTTCTTTTTCCGTCGTTGCTCTCTCATTTCAAAACCGGCTTGACATATTTCGAAGGGCGTTCCAAGCTTCCCAGGTATCGAGAGCGCCGCTGGCGGATGGAATTCTGCTATGGGACTGTTGATCGTTCACACGGAGGGCCTTGCGAATGCCGGACCATAAGATTGAGCCCCACGTCTTTGTCATCATCGGTGCGACCGGGGATCTGACGCGCCGTAAGCTTCTTCCTGCGCTGTATCATTTACGAGATCAGGGAATTCTGGAATCTGGTAATACACTGATCGTCGGCGCTGCCACGTCCGAGATGGCTGAAGAGGAATTCCGGCTCTGGGCCCTCGAAGGTCTAAAGCATGCGGGTTTGCATGACGACCAGGAGTTGCACCTCTGGTGCAAGGAGTGTCTCTACTACCAGACCGTGCGTGAAGGAGGGGCACAGAACTATGGAGCGTTGGCCACATACATCAGACGGTTGGAGCAGACGCACAACATTCCGGAGAACCGTGTATTCTATTTGGCCTTACCACCGGACATCGTACCCATCGCCATGGAGAGGTTGGATCAGGTGGGGCTACTGAAAAGCCACGGGTGGGTCCGCGTCGTATTCGAAAAACCCTTTGGTCACGACTTTCACTCAGCCCGACAGTTGAATACGACGCTCCATCAATATATCGAAGAGTCTCAGATCTACCGTATCGATCATTACCTCGGCAAAGAGACGGTGCAGAATCTCCTGGCGTTCCGGTTCGCCAATCCGATTTTTGAATCGCTCTGGAATCGCAACATCATCGAGAACGTTCAAATTACCGTGGCCGAAGATCTCGGCGTCGAGCATCGCGGAGCCTACTATCAGCAGGCCGGGGCGTTCCGCGACATGCTTCAGAACCATCTGACTCAACTCATGACGGTCATTGCGATGGAGGTGCCGGTGTCGTTCGACGCCGCGGCGATCCAGAGCGAAAAACTGAAAGTACTTCATTCCATTGGCCCGATCACTCATCAGGATGTGGTCTTCGGGCAATACACATCCTGGGAGATCGCCGGACAGAGAATTCCTGGTTATCGCGAGGAGGAGGGGGTCCCGGATGACTCGACCACAGAGACCTATGTCGCTCTCAAAGCCGAGATACATAACTGGCGATGGAAGGGCATACCGTTCTATCTGAGAACGGGCAAACGTTTCCCCCGCAAAGTGACCCAGGTCGCGGTGACCTTCCGCGAGGCACCCACTCAAGTGTTTCGGTTCCTCAAGCCCGGCAGCATTCCGCCCAATCAGTTGCTGATCATGCTCCAGCCCAATGAGGGGTTCTCGCTCTGTTTTTCTGTGAAGAGTCCTGGGAGGCCATTCCGATTGAGCGACCATGCGCTGCAGTTCGACTATGAAAAAGCCTTTGGCCAGCTTCCCGAAGCCTATCAGACGTTGCTCCGCGATGTGATGGTCGGTGATCAAACCCTCTTTGTCAGTGCGGAATTCACCGAAACGGCTTGGCGCCTCTATGCACCGGTGTTAACTGGCGAAAGAACTCTCCACTTCTATACTGCCGGCACATGGGGCCCAAGCGAAGCGGATGCGCTGCTTGAAAAGAGCGGCCATCGATGGGGAATGGGCTGGTGAGGGGAGGGAGGGTGGCCTGGTCGTCCTCCTGCTCGCGGAACGCGCACGATCAGAAGAATGTGCTCATCCGACGCGCGCAATCGAGGATCAACCAGGCCACCCTCCCCAAGGTAACGAGCGAGCTTGGAGGGATCATTTAGATAAGGGTCGCTTGATGCGCGCGGTGAAGGGCAGCCTCGGCCGCTACCTTTAAAAATGTGTAGGGAAGGAGAAGGTGCTCGCTTGGGGAAAATGGCACGTCTCGGCGTGGCAGTGGGTGGGCGGGTGAAATGTTGCGCGCAGTGGAAGATCAATCAGTCCCCATCCCTGCGAGAAGGCGAGCAACCTTGGAATGACCATTTGGGAGAATAGAGTTGTAAACGGTGATGCAATAGAATAACTCTCCACCAGATTAGCTGAGCGCAATTGGCGGGACGGATGAGACGGGATTCCGATCTGTCTATGTCGCACCTTTTCCCGCCCGTCGCGCACTTCACGCGTCACAGCCTGCGGTGATGAAGAAATTTTTAGTATGCTGCTAGGGCTCAACGTACAAAGAGGCGGATAAAACAACGACATGGCAAGCAAGGTGATGAGAGGAAACCGAAGGCCGGCAGCATGGCAGAGTAAGTTCACGTCCATGCGTCGGGCACAAAAACCCAAGGCGACATCCGCCGCGGTCCTGGTCCTATCTGGTTCCACGGCCCGCCGCAGAAGGAGGTCCGCCGAAATGCTGGCCGAAACATTGAAAGTAGATCTGTTCAAGGTGGATGTGTCGGCGGTGCTGAGCCAATACATCGGCGAGACGGAAAAGAACCTGAACGACGTATTTGATAAAGCAGAAGCCAGTGGTGCGATCCTCTTCTTCGATGAAGCTGATGTGCTGTTTGGCACACGCAGCGCAGGCAACGATACCAATGATCGATACGCGAACGCGGAAACGGCTCATTTTCTCCAGCGCATTGAGCATCACGACGGAATCGTCATCCTCACGACCAATGCAAAACAACCCATCGAGCAGGCTTTCTCTCCCCATACACAGGTGGTCGTCATGGCGGGGACAACGGGGACGAGGCGGAAGAGGAAGACATAGGCATGGGAAGTCTGACGCGATTAACGGGATGAAGCAAGACGAGGGTGGGGGTTCAACAAGCTGCCCCGTCGCGTCTGTCATGCGCCTCAGAGGTTGACTGAAATGGTTCAGCGTCTACCTAGAGCGCCGAGATTATTGAGACAAGGCAGCGGGTGGGCAAGGGGACGAAGCTTACGAAGCACGAGCTCGTCTTATCCGACTTCCATATGCCATCCAGGCACCGAATATTGCGCCTATGATAATACTCAGCATGTCCAGAATGTATTTATACCAGCCTTCAGGACTGATGGCGACATCAGCATTGAATGCTTGAAACCAGATGAAATACAAAATGGCTACCGCGCAAGCGGATACAAGAGAGGTAGCGACCACCGCCACCTGTTTGTGATAGCGTGGGACCATATAGATAACTACAATCACAAGAGAAGCCGCGGCAACAATCCTCGTGATCGCAATTATGTAAGTGCCTTTAATCAACATCCCATCCATATCCGGCGCTTCCCAAAAAGAATCCAGCACGTCATATCCATGGAAAAAGCCGAAGGTCATTCCGATAGAGTGGTTCGCGGCGAACCAAGCCAAGAGGCCTGCCGGAATTGCGATGATCCATCGAAGGTAGGTAATGGCGATGTTATTACGCATGGGATGAAGCGAGCATCAGAGTGACGAACAAATCCACAATCCTCCGTCCGATTGGACGGGGCACTTTCCTCACTGATATTTCGACGGGGATGGCCTTAAGTTGAGGCCTCCTAGGTTCCTATCATATAGCTGGTACAAACCGAGACGCAATCAGAACTCTGTACGTCATTGGCTCACCCCCTCCATGAAACTCCAAATTCCATGGCCTCGACTGGTTTAGGTGTTACCATCACATGACCGGTTTCGGCAAACGCGGAAAGGAACCAGCTTAAAGAGCCAACGAGTTGGCTGGATGGAACATTCCTAAGAGAAGGGCAACGGTGCCAGAAGATGGATCAAGATCTCATCCAGGATTGAGGGGAAAATGAAACATCATCGTAAAGATCTTAAGCATATCGCACGTCGCGCCATGATCGAACGCGGTTTGTTGCCTGATTTCTCTGCTCAGGCGATGGCTGAGCTTGCCCACATAGAGGCTGCTCACAACGACCGGCACTCGGATGTGCGTGACTTAACGAGTTCACTCTGGGCGTCGATCGATAACGACGATTCCCGAGATCTCGACCAACTCACCGTGGCTGAACCACGCTCCGACCGGTCTGTGAAGATTCTGGTTGCGATTGCCGATGTGGATGCGTTGGTCACGAAAGAATCGGCCCTGGATGCGCATGCCAAGCACAATACGACGTCGGTCTATACCTCCGGCGACATATTCCCTATGCTGCCGGAAAAACTGTCGACCGATCTGACATCTCTCGGCGAAGGGCAAGACCGTCTCGCGATCGTCGTGGAGATGGTGATCGCGGAGGATGGAGCGGTTCTTAGCTCCAGCCTCTTTCGGGCTCTGGTCCGCAACCACGCAAAGCTCGCCTATAACAGCGTCGCCGCATGGCTTGAAGCGGAGACGCCAGAGCCTGAGCGGGTCAAGGCTGTTCCCGGCCTCGATGCGCAACTTAGACTCCAAAGCCAGGTCGCGCAGCGGCTCAAGGCACGACGACACCAACAGGGAGCGCTAAGCCTTGAAACCATTGAACCACGAGCTGTGTTTGATGGTGAGACATTGGCCGCGCTCAGGATCGACCGGAAGAATCGTGCCAAGGAACTGATTGAAGATTTTATGATCGCAGCGAATCAGGCAACCGCAGCCTATTTGAGTAGGAAGGGCATACCCTCATTCCGCCGCATCCTTCGTTCTCCAGATCGCTGGCAGCGGATCATCGAGGTGGCCGCACGCTGGGGCGGGCATTTGCCCCCGGAGCCTGACGCAAGTGCGCTCGAAGCGTTCCTCGTGACGCGCCGGCAGGCCGACCCTATCAGATTTCCGGATCTGTCATTGGCCATCGTCAAGCTCATCGGGAGAGGCGAATATGTGCTGGATCAATCGAAGGATGGCGCCCCCGAACATTTCGGACTCGCAGTGAAGGGATACACCCATTCCACGGCTCCCAACCGTCGCTTTCCCGATCTGATCACGCAGCGACTGATCAAAGCGGCGCTGGCCGCCGAGCCAACGCCGTATCAGCCGGATGAACTGAAATATCTGGCCGACCACTGTACCGAGAAAGAAGACGATGCAGAAAAAGTCGAACGACAGCTTCGCAAATCGGCTGCGGCCCTATTGCTCGAATCGCGAATCAGGCAACGCTTCGATGCCATCGTGACCGGCGTGTCAGACAGAGGTACGTGGGTCCGGCTCCTTGAGCCGCCGGTCGAAGGGAAAATGGTGACGGGTGCGAATGGTCTCGATGTCGGCGACAGTGTGCGAGTGGAGCTGGTGAGCACGGACGTTGAGCGGGGGTACATCGACTTCGTCAAAGTCAGATCATAAGGGAGTCGCCGTGTTCTTGTGTGTCTGGTTTAGGAGGGTATATTTGTCTAGCTCAGGGGACGCTACCACGGTGTTTCCAAGCTGGTGCGTCCAAGTGTTCCGTTGCGATAGTCCGACAAGAGAATCCTCGCTGCCTTGCCTCGGTCAAGCCCGCCATTGTTCCTGGTCAGCAGGCAACCACGCTTTTTGGCGATGGCGTCGATGACACTCGCACTCGTCAGTCCATCCACGGCAAAACCGTACCGGGTCGTAAGCTTGGCAGGATAGCGCGCAAGTAGGATGGTGGTGAGAAACTCGGCGACCGCTTCATCATCGACGACCGTGTGGCCTACGGCATTAATTGCAGCGAGCAAGAGACCCACGCGAGGGTTTGTGATGGTTCCCCACAACAGCCCTGGTGAGTCGGTGATGGCCATATGGTCGTTCAGTTTGTGACGTTGTTGAACTTTGGTCACGGCTGGTTCATCGCCCACAGGAGCGATGCGGCGCTTGAGAAGTGTGTTCATCAGGGTCGACTTGCCGACGTTGGGGATTCCCATGATCAGCATGCGAAGAGGCTTCGCGCTGCTGTTGCGGTGAGGGGCAAGCGCCTGACAGAGCTGGGGCAGCTTGGCGGCATCGTCGGCACGATTGCAAGAGAGGGCCACGGCGTTGACCCCCGGTTGCTGGTGATACATGCCGAGCCAGGTTTGAGTGACGGCGGGATCGGCGAGATCGGCCTTGTTGAGGACTTTCAGGCTGGGACGCTGGCGGGCCAGTCGCAACTCTTCGATCAGCGGATTGCAACTGGCATTCGGGATGCGCGCATCCAGCACTTCGACGATGACATCGATGACCTCCATGGTCTTGGCCGCTTCTTTGCGCGCCACATTCATGTGACCGGGAAACCACTGGATGGACATAGAGGGACGGACTCCTGGTGCACAGCGTTATCATCGGGTCGACTGTCGTCTCATCCTCCCATCTTAGTAGCAATCCGCTCTCATTGATAGGACACGTCGCTCGACCCTTCGCGCATTGAGACGCACCAATGGCCCACACGAACACTTCTCCAGACTCTGCTCCGAGACTCGTCGGAAGCTCTTTATCTCATCTTGTGACTAGCACGGTCAGCTTGTCTATGTTATAGATCGCAGCTGTTCGTATCCTACATACTCGAAAAACACTGGAACAATGCCGACTTCCCTTGAGTGGATCCTCATCGTTTTCTCCAGCCTTATCATTCTGAGCATTCTGACGATCAAACTCTCGAATCGGTTTGGCATCCCCTCCCTGGTCTTGTTCGTCGCCATTGGCATGTTGGCGGGATCCGACGGTCCCGGCGGCATGTATTTCGATGATCCGTCTCTGGTGAAGTCACTGGGGATTTTGGCGCTCATCATGATTCTGTTTTCGGGAGGATTGGATACGGAGTGGACCGGGGTAAAACCGATATTGTTGAAGGGGCTGTCTCTCTCGACGATCGGGGTGCTCATCACGGCGTTGCTGGTCGGGATGTTTGTCGCCTGGGTCCAGGGGTTCTCATTTCTGGAGGGCCTCTTGCTGGGTGCAATTGTGTCCTCCACCGACGCCGCGGCCATCTTCATGGTGCTCCGAGCGAGGAGCTCCAAGCTCCCCAAGCGCTTGGCCCAGTTGCTCGAATTGGAATCCGGCAGCAACGATCCGATGGCGGTGGTGCTGACGATCGCGGTAATTCGACTGTTGACGGAACCGTCGACCTCCTTCGGAGAACTGGTCTCATTCTTCGTGATGGAAATGGCCATAGGAATGGTGATGGGCATAGCGATGGGCGAGATCATGAGAAGAATGTTCAACGCGCTCGACTTAGGGTTGGAAGGCATCTATCTGGTGTTGTCGGTGGCGCTGGTGCTCCTGACCTACGGTGTGACCGTGTCCTTGCACGGAAGCGGCTTTCTTGCCGTGTATCTGGCGGGGCTTATCATGCAGCGAAAGCCCTTTGTCCATCAAGAGAACGTCTTGCGCTTTCACGATGGGCTGGCTTGGCTCATGCAGGTCACCATGTTCCTGTTACTGGGGCTGCAAGTATTTCCGGCAAGGCTCGTGCCGGTCGCCTGGGTGGGTCTCCTAGTTTCTCTTTTCCTGATCGTCATTGCGCGCCCTGCGGCTATCCATACGGCGCTGGCGTTTTCGCCGATGCCGTATCGAGAACAAGTTCTTGTGGCTTGGGCGGGACTACGTGGTGCCGTGCCGATTATCCTGGCTACCTTTCCCCTATTGGCCGGGGTCAAGCAGGCCGACACGATCTTCCATTTGGTGTTCTTTATTACGCTCACGTCCGTCGTCATGCAAGGGACGACCATTTCATTGGTCACACGAATCTTGAAAATCGACGGTCCACCATCGACCTAAGTCCAGCCTCACCGGGGCCTCTTCGTGTCCAGTCTGTCTGGTTTTCGTGGGCGATCCGCTTCGTTAGGTTAAACTCAAGAGACGAGACGGACCGCACAGATTAGAGCAACCGGTCTTCGCTATCATAAATGTGCTCGACCGTGAGGGGCTGTGAGATCTTGATCGGGACCAAGGGGAACGATACGGGTTGGATTGATGTCATCGTGGGTCATGTAGTAATGCCGCTTGATATGGTCGAAGTTCACGGTGTCGGCGATGCCGTCGCTCTGATAGAGGTCTTTGAGGTAGCCGAAGAGGTTCGGATAATCGATGATGCGCCGGACGTTGCACTTGAAATGGCCGTGATAGACAGCGTCAAAGCGCACCAGGGTGACGAAGAAGCGCCAATCGGTTTCGACGAATTGTGAGCCGAAGAGATAGCGTTGGCGCGCCAGCCGGGCCTCGAGTTGATCAAGGGCTTCAAAGAGGCGCCGCACGGCTCGTTCATAGGCCTGCTGCGATGTGGCGAATCCCGCTCGATAGACCCCGTCATTCACGTTCTCATAGATAAAGGTATTGAGGTCGTCGATCTCTTTCCTGATTCCTTCCTGATACAAGTCGATCATGCTCTCGGTGAAGCGATTGAATTCGCCGTTGAACATGCGCATGATGTCGTCGTCTGAGTTGCTGACGATGCGTTTCGTCACCCTGTCCCACAGCACGGGAACGGTGAACCGTCCTCGATAGTTCGGATCGGTGGCCTTGTATGCCTGGCTGAGGAATTGGAATCCGTTGATAGGATCGAGCGAATGTCCCTGCCCTTCGTGGAAGGCCCAACCTCGCTCGTCACGGATTGGATCGACGACCGTCATGCCGACGACGTCTTCGAGTTTCTTGAGTTTCCGTACAATAATCGTCCGATGTGCCCAGGGGCAGGCCCAGGAGACATAAAGATGGTAACGGCCGCTCGCTGCGGGGTATCCTGAATTCCCATTCGCGGTTACCCAGTTCGTAAAGGCATCCGGCTGCCTGGTGAAGGCTCCTTCGACACTCTGTTCGTCTGGAAATTGTGTCTTGATCGTCATGGTCAGGCGTTCGCTTTCCTCTACCGTAACACAGATCACAGAGTGAAAGGCGGGGAAGGGAGACAGCCAGACGATCTTTCTTGCTCGCAGAACACGTGGTGAAACCGTGCTCGCCTGGTCCAAAGGGCGTCTCGGCGCGCTCAGGGTTGCGCGGGGAAGAATATTGCGCGCAGGAGAAGATGAATCAACTCCCATCTCTGAGATAACTTGGAAGGCCCATACAGAAGGTGACGATCGCAGGCTTCGCTTTGTAACGGTCTTGCGATGTGCGGATTGACTGAGGCAATCGTGAAAAGTAAAATATCCCGATCTTCGTAACCAAAGAACGGTTGGAATAAGTCGTGAGGTGATCCCGCGGGGGGATGTACGTGGCACTGTTCATTCAGCTGGTTCAAACAAGGAGGTTGTGATGCATATGGTCGGAAGGATAGGATTTACCGGATTAGGGATCGCATTAGTGGGCTGCCTCATCGGGGCACCAGTTTTTGCAGGAGATAAACCAGCTAAGGCACCAATAGAAGATGGGTCTAAGGTGATGATCACGTCCCCCAAGGATGGAGACAAGGTCAGTGACACCTTCGAGCTAAAGTATGATTTGGCCAAGGGCTCCCAAGCTACGCATGTCCATGCATACGTGGATGGAGAGTACCAGAAGGGTTTTTCCGGGGAGATTAAGAGCCTGAGCAAGGGGCCGCATAAGGTCACAGTGACCGGCGCCACAAAGGACCATGACCCTGTCATGGCTACCCACTCCGTCAACGTCGACGTACAGTAGGGCTGCGACCCACTATCTTCAATGCCACCAGGGTCTTTTTTGAATGAGACCCTGGTGCGCCGGGTTTCGAAACCGTTTCCAGCTCGAGCTTCGAATGTCCGCAAGTAGCAGGCGGAGGGATCAGTGTCCTTTTTGCTCGCAGAACGCGTACGGTGAAGGAGAGAGGATGGAGCCTGATGATCTTCTATGCTCGAGCAGCCGCGGTTTGCTGGGAAAGCGCGGCGTCTTGACGCCGCGGGGTCTGGCGAGTAAAAGGCGGAAGCCGCCCCTCGTTGGATGCACGCAGTAGAAGATCAATTTGCCTCCATCCCTGAGAGAAAACGTGCGAGCTTGGAACGATCATTGAGAAGGTGAGGGTCGCTCGACGCGCGCATGAATGGCAGCCTCAACCGCCACTCCCCTCAGGTTGGTTTAGGGAAAATTGGACGGGCTTCACTGATGGTTGCAGTGGAACCATCAAGGATGCCAGCCGTGTGGATTGATTGAGACAATGTTGGAAAGTAGAATGGCTTAATATCTCTACCGGGGAACGGCTGATATTCAACGAGGAGCTACTCTGAGGGAGATGGTTTTTGCCGGGTCCATTGGTTCACAGAGGAGGTTGCGATGTATGTGATGGGACGCATCGGGATCATGGGATTAGGGATCGCGTTAGCGGGCTATCTCAGCGGGGCACCGGTCTTCGCAGGGGAACAACCACATAGACCGCCGGCAGTAGATGGGGCGAAAATCGTGATTACGTCCCCCAAGGATGGAGACAAGGTTAGTGATAGTTTTGAACTGAAGTACGAGTTGACCAAGGGCTCCCAAGCCACACACGTTCATGTGTACGTGGATGATGAGTATCAGAAGGGTTTTTCCGGGACGTTGAAGGGCCTGAGTAAGGGAACGCACCAGATCACCGTGAAGGCTGCCACGAAGGACCACGATCTTGCCCCCGCCAGGCATACCATCACCGTTGAAGTGGAATAGCGCTACGATCAGCCATCTTCAAAACCACGAGGGCCTTTCGTGAAAGAGGCCCCGGCTGGTACAGGCGAGAGGATATCCCGCAGAGGACAGTAAGATGCTCGTGCCATTCGGTTGGTTCACACAAGGAGGTTGCGATGTATGTGATGGGGCGCATCGGGATCATGGGATTAGGGATCGTATTAGCTGGTTATCTCAGTGGAGGACCAGTCTTCGCAGAGAACAAACCAACTAAACCGCCGATAGAGGATGGGTCAAAGGTGATCATTACGTCTCCCAAGGATGGGGACGAGGTCGACGACACCTTTGAGCTGAAATACGAATTGACTAAGGGCTCCCAGGCGACGCATGTCCATGTGTACGTCGATGGTGAATATCAGAAAGGCTTTTCCGGGACGCTGAAGGGCCTGAGCAAGGGGGACCGCAAGATCACTGTGACCGCTGCCACGAAGGACCACGATCTCGTCGCGGCCACCCATACCATTATCATCGAAGTGGAATAACGCTTCGACCAGCCATATTCAAAGCCGCCAGGGCTAAATTAGGCCCTGGTGTGCTGCACGTGCCCAAATCGATTTAATTCTTCGCAAACAAGGGGAGAGAAGGAATAGCCGGCCGTCCTTCTTGCTCGCCGAGGCCGCACGATCAGAATGTGCTCGCCCGGGACAAGAGCGCGTCCCGCACGCTCGCGGGTGGGTGAGAATGTTGCGCGCAGCCCCTGTCGGGCCGCTTTTTCGCAGCAGAGAGAAATGCTTAGGCACCCGATTCGCGTCGCGCGGCGATTATCCTGGGCGTTGCCCTCTTCTTAAACAGCGCTTTTCCGTGCAAAACAAAACTGCCGTGTTACAGTTTCACACAAGCATTCTCATAGCAATGCATGCAGGATTACAGGTGATGAAAGACCCCACACTGCGACAACTTCAGGAAATCAGCGCTCTGCTGAATTCGAGTCTCGATCATGCCACCATCCGCAAGCGCGCTATCGAAGCCGCTACGCTCTTAATGAATGCCGAAGCCGGCTCGCTCCTCTTGCTGGATGAAACCACGCGAGAATTGTATTTCGATGTCGCCCACGGAGAAAAGGGGGAGGCTGTTCGCCAGGCTCGTCTCAGCCATGGACAAGGTCTCGCAGGCTATGTCGCTCGAACCGGAGAGCCTATCATTGTCAACGATGTCCAGCACGACGCCCGTTTCTTCCGACACGTGGATCAAGCCAGTGGATTCGTCACGCGCAATATGGTGTGTGTGCCTGTCACAGCTCATGGCCACCTGCTGGGTGTGCTCCAAGCCATCAATCATAAGAATGGGGAACCGTTCCGCGAGGAGGATCTCCAGAATTTCGTTTCGCTTGGTCATCAGGTCGGCATCGCCATCGAAAATGCCAATCTTTATGAAGAAATTCATCTCTTGTTCGAGGGGTTTATTTCGGCCAGTGTGCAGGCCATTGAAAGCCGGGATCCCTCCACCAGCGGGCACAGCCAACGGGTTGCCGCCCTCACCTGTCGGCTGGCGGAGGCGGTGACCTACAGCGATTCCGGCCTCTATGCCGGCGTTCAATTCAATGCAGAACAGCTCAAGGAACTCCGCTATGCCGCCGTGCTGCATGACTTCGGCAAGGTCGGCGTTCGTGAACATGTGCTTCTAAAAGCACGGAAGCTGTATCAACTCCAACAGGAACTCGTGAAATCACGGTTCGACTTCATCAAGAGAACAATGGAGGTAGACACCTTACGCCGAAAGCTGGAGGTGCACGAAGCAAAAAAAGGCGTAGGTAAACAGACGCTCTTGGCACAACTGGACCGGCAATTGGCACAGCGGATGAAAGAGGTGGACGAGATGTTCTCGTTTATCCTGAAATGCAATCAACCGAGTTCCCAATCCCCAGCCCAGGTCGGGAGGCTGAAAGAAATCGGGTCTCTCGAATACCACTCATACGACGGGCCCCGTCCTTTTCTGACAGAAGAAGAAGTCGGCGCGTTATCGGTTCTCCAGGGCAGTCTGACTCCGTCCGAACGAAAAGAGATCGAGCGGCATGTCACGCATACGTTTGATTTCTTGTCGAAGATCCCTTGGTCGAGGTCGCTCAAAAATGTGCCGTCGATTGCATGGACGCATCATGAAAAGCTAGATGGCAGCGGCTATCCCCGTGGGTTGCCACGCAATCTGATTCCGCTACAGGCCCGCATGATGACGATTTGCGATATCTACGATGCCCTCACGGCATCGGATCGGCCGTACAAAGCGGCCATCACCCGTGATAGTGCGCTCAACTATCTCGAGAGTCAGTCCAAGGAGGGGAAACTAGACGCTGAACTGGTGGACGTGTTTACGAAAGAGAAAGTCTATCAAGTCACTCAGCCTCGTTCGACGATCCGCAAGATTGCCTGACCAACGTTCCTGGCTTCAGCCTATGCGGGCTTCGGGTTCCGCATGCTCTGCGTTCCCTATCTGGCATTCCACCGTATAGGCTCCCACCGGTTTTTGCCGGCCCTTGACAGTGACGACCTGAAGCTTTCGGAGTTGGATCTGATCGAGCCCGCGCCGTTGCCTGTCCGGCATATCTCGGTCCAGCCCCAATGCGAGCGTTGATGCTGTGAACTCGGTCAAGAGAATCGGATGACCCAGGGTTCTGGTCAGGCCCTGGAACCGCGCAGCCAGATTGACCTGATCGCCGATCATGGTGAAATCCATCTTTTTGCCTTCTGCGCCGATGTTGCCCACCAGGACTACCCCTGTGTTGATGCCGATACCGTTATCGAGGACGGGTTTCCCTTGTGTCTTCCATCGGATTTGTAAGTCCATGAGTTTGGCTCGCATCTCCAGCGCGCAATTCACGGCCAGTTCGGCATGGTTCGGTTGGTCCATCGGCGCTCCCCAGAAGACGACGACCGCGTCTCCGACGATCTTATCCAAGGTTCCGTTCCACCGGAATATCACATCGGTCATTGCGCTGAGGTATTCATTGAGTTGATCGACCACTTCTTCAGCCGGACGATGTTCGCTGAAGGTCGTAAACCCGACCAGATCGGCAAACAGCATGGTCAGTTCTTTGCGCTGTCCCCCCAGCCTCGCCTTCGAGGGAGATTTCAAGAGCTCCTGCACGATTTGGGGACTCACGTAACTGGCAAACATGGAATGAATCTCTCGAGCCTGTCGCTCCTTGAGGACGTAGTTGAGAACGGTGGTCACCATAAAGACCGACCCGATCGTCACGGTCAGCATCACGACGGGCAGGCAAATGCCCTTGACGACGAATAGGGCCTGCACAGCTCCCACATACCCGATCCAGGTCCCTGCCGTCAAAACTGTTCCAAATATGACACGCACTCGTGGCAACGTGTAGGTCAGGGCGAGCCCGAAGAACATCACCAGAGCGAATTCCACGGGGCCGGTCCAAAGTCCGGTCGTCAGAAACTGTTGATGGAGAATGTTCTCAATCACAGTGGCATTCTTTTCGACGCCAGGAAAATTGGCGGAGAAGGG
>DATDFW010000544.1:0-21590 GCA_036522375.1 Nitrospiraceae bacterium | reverse complement strand
ATCCGTTGCTGCCTGGTTTCAGCTATGTTGCCTTCAATAATCTTGAAGACTTGACACAGGCTGTGACCGACAAGACTGCGGCGATCATGCTCGAGCCGATTCAAGGTGAGGGGGGTGTCTATGCAGCGGATCGCCGGTATTTGAAGCAGGTGAGAGATCTGTGCACTCAAAAGGACGTGCTGTTGATTTTCGATGAAGTGCAGACTGGAATGGGACGGACCGGGACGCTGTTCGCCTATGAGCAGTTTGGGGTGCACCCGGACATTATGACCTTGGCAAAAGCATTGGGAGGTGGCGTGCCCATTGGAGCCTGTCTTGCAACGGACTCTGTTGCAAAGGCCTTCTCGCCCGGTAGTCATGCCTCGACATTTGGCGGAAATCCGTTGGCCTGTGCGGCTGGCTTGGCCGTCTGTCGGGCCCTGCTGGAAGGCGACGTCCTCGATCATGCACGCAGAATGGGAGAGTATTTTGCCAAGGGGTTATCCGACTGTAAAGCGCGACACCGGGTGGTACGAGAGGTGCGTGGCATCGGACTCTTGCAGGGGCTCGAACTCACTATGGATGCGAAAGCCGTCGTGAGCGAATGTTTGGCTCGAGGCATTCTGATCAATGCGACGGGTGAGCATGTGCTGCGATTCGTGCCACCTCTCATCATCACCCAGCTGGAAATCGATCGATTGCTGGATGCGCTTGCGCAGATTTTTAGCGTGCAGGCATCGTAAGACATACGCACAGCAAATAGACCTGACAAGCATGACCACGCGCGTGACAGGAATGCGAGCCGACAAAAGAGATCTACTAGACGTTGCGGCCATCGGGAAAGCGGAGATAGAGCGTTTGCTGGTCTCGGCGGTCCTGCTGAAAAATAAGCAGCGGCGCGGGGTTCCTCATCCTCTGCTTCCTGGGAAAACGTTGGGGCTACTGTTCCAGAAACCGTCGACCAGAACGAGGGTATCGTTCGAAGCGGCTATGAATCAGTTAGGCGGCCATGCGCTGGTTCTGCCCATGGCCGATATCCAGCTCTCACGTGGAGAGAGTGTCGCCGATACGGCGCGTGTGTTGTCCCGCTATCTCGACGCGATCGTCGTCCGTACCTATGACCACTTCACTGTTGAGGAATGGGCGAGAGAAGCAACGATGCCGGTGATCAATGGATTGACCGACCTGAGTCATCCTTGTCAAGCCCTCTCAGACCTCCTGACAATTCGTGAGAAGAAGGGTCGGTTGAAGGGGATCAAGATCGCCTATATTGGTGACGGCAACAATGTGGCGAATTCCTTGATCGAGGCGGCGGCAAAGATGGGGATGATCATCACGCTCGGTTGTCCGGCGGGGTATCAGCCGGAGCAGCATGTTGTCGATAGAGCGAGAATTGAGGCGGCCAAAACCGGAGCGGTGATCGAAATCGGGCACGATCCTAACATCGCAGCGAAGGATGCGGATGTCGTCTATACCGACGTCTGGATCAGTATGGGACGCGAGCGGGAACATGCACGAAGATTCAAAGTTTTGGCGCCGTATCAAGTAAACAGCCGCATGCTGCATCGTGCCAAGCCCGATGCGATTGTCATGCATTGTTTGCCCGCCCACCGGGGTGAAGAAATCAGTGCCGAGGTCCTGGATGGTCCGCAGTCGGTCATCATCGACCAGGCAGAGAACCGGTTGCATATGCAAAAGGCCATTTTAGCGAACCTATTGGGGAAAAGGAGTCGAACGAGACAATGAGTCGTGTCATTAAGAAAGTGGTGTTGGCCTATTCAGGCGGACTCGATACGTCCGTGATCTTGAAGTGGCTGCAAGAGACCTATCGGTGCGAAGTCATTGCGTTTTGTGCCGACTTGGGACAGGGGGAAAACCTCAAAGCTGTCAAGATCAAGGCACAGAGACTCGGTGTGAAGCGTGTCTATGTAGAAGACCTGCGGGAAGTGTTTGTTAAGCACTATGTGTTTCCGATGCTGCGTGCCAATGCGGTGTATGAGGGCTCGTATCTATTGGGAACGTCCATCGCCCGACCGCTGATCGCCCGCCGGCAGATTGAAATCGCCAAAAAAGAAGGAGCCGAGGCCGTATCGCATGGGGCGACGGGAAAGGGCAACGACCAGGTTCGCTTCGAGCTGACCTATATGGCGCTGGAGCCCAAGATCAAGATCATTGCTCCCTGGCGCGATTGGAACTTTCGTTCGCGTCGTGAGTTGATCGAATATGCTGAACAGCATGCTATCCCGGTGACGGCAACGAAGGCGAAACCCTATAGTATGGATTTGAATCTGTTTCATGTGAGTTACGAGGGGGGCATTCTTGAAGATCCTTGGAACGCCCCGCCGGATGAAATTTTCCAAATGACGGTGTCACCGGAACAGGCGCCCGACAAGCCGCAGGAAATTGAAATCGATTATGTCGGTGGCGATCCTGTCGCGATCGACGGCAAGAAGATGAGTGCGGCCACGCTGTTGGCGCGTCTCAACAAGTTGGGCGGGGCACATGGTATCGGCCGTGTCGATTTAGTCGAAAATCGGTATGTTGGGATGAAATCTCGTGGAGTCTACGAAACACCGGGCGGGACGATCCTGCATGCGGCACATCGGGGGCTTGAGTCACTGACGATGGATCGCGAGGTGCTGCATCTTCGGGATAGTTTGATTCCACGCTATGCCGAGTTGGTCTATTACGGCTACTGGTTTAGCCCCGAACGGGCGGTGCTCCAGGCAACGATGGATGAAGCACAGAAAGATGTGTCGGGGACCGTGCGGGTGAAGTTGTACAAGGGCAACTGCACGGTGGTCGGACGGAAGTCTAAGCATTCTTTGTACCGTCTCGATATCGCGACGTTTGAAGAAGACGAGGTCTATCGGCAAAAAGATGCCGAAGGCTTTATCCGCTTGAATGCACTCCGCCTGGCGATTCGAGCCCAGCGGCGAAAGGCTTCTTTGTAATGGGGGGACAGAGCGGACGTTCGAGGAGGCATTCAGCAGGCGAGAAAGCGTGGAGCGGACGCTTTCGGCGCAAGACGAATCGTCTTGTCGAGGCATTCACCGTGTCTGTGGCAGTCGATCGCAGGCTGTATGCTCACGACATTCAGGGGAGCATTGCCCATTGCAAGACATTGCAGAAGGCGCGCGTATTGACCGCCTCTGAAGGCAGGACGATCGTGCGGGGTCTCGAATCGGTAAAGACGGAGCTAGATCGTGGCCGATTTCGGTTCATCCGGGAGGATGAAGATATTCACATGGCGATCGAACGCCGGCTGACAGAATTGATCGGTCCGCTTGGCGGCAAGTTGCACACGGGACGAAGCCGCAATGATCAGGTTGCGTTGGATATCCGACTCTATGTGCGGGAACAGCTCGGTCAACTCTCGGCGCATCTGGAAAATTTTCAACGGGTTTTGGTGGCGAAGGGGAAGGCGAATCGAACCGTAGCCATGCCGGGTTACACACATCTCCAGCGTGCCCAGCCGGTGCTGTTGGCGCATCATCTCTTGGCCTATGTGGACATGTTCGAGCGGGACAAGGGACGATTCCACGATGCCTCGGTGCGTGTAAATGTCATGCCGTTGGGATCTGGGGCGCTTGCAGGAACCAACTACCCAATCGATCGCCGCTTCACCGCCGGGTTGTTGGGGTTTCCCGCTGTGACGCAAAACAGCCTGGATGCCGTGTCCGATCGGGATTTCATGATCGAAGTGGCCGCGGCACTGTCGATTACCATGATGCATCTATCTCGGCTCAGTGAAGAATTGATTCTCTGGTCGTCCCAAGAGTTCCAATTTGTCGAGCTTCCCGACGCCTTCTGTACCGGGAGCAGTATGATGCCGCAGAAAAAGAATCCCGATGTGCCGGAATTGGTGCGGGGCAAGACGGGGCGTGTCTACGGCCATTTATTCAATGTGTTGACGACACTCAAGGCCCTGCCCTTAAGTTATAACCGCGACCTTCAGGAGGATAAGCCGGCGCTCTTCGATGCCCTGGACACCGTAGTGGCATCGGTCGAGATCTTGACGGAATTGATGCGTCGACTCACTGTGAACCGGGAAGTGCTCAAGCAAGCTGTTCAGGGTGGGGGAATGCTGGCCACGGAAGTTGCGGACTATCTTGTCACGCGAGGCATACCGTTTCGCGAATCACATGCCATCACGGGACGTCTGGTTCGTGCGGCATTGGATCAAGGCCGTGAGCTCACGGATTTTTCGCTCGAAGAACTGCAGACGTTTTCCGATCGAATTGAAAAGAGCCTGTTTTTGCGGTTGACGGTCACGGCCGCAATCGACCGAAAGTCTCAGATAGGCGGCACTGCCCGGGCGCAAGTCGAACGCCGCATTAAAGAACTCGAGCGGATGCTTTCATAAACATGCGGATGCTCAGTGCGACGTCCATCGTGGTCGGTTTGACAATGGGAGGGTTGCTTGGCTGTGGGGCCGTGGGTGCGCCGATTCCTCCTGAAAACGTCGGTGTGAATTTGACGATTGAACGGCAGAAAAAAATAGAATTGCTCGAAGAGAAACAGCGCGAGGCTGCAGCTGAAGTCGAATCGATCGAGCCAGAACCGGACTCAGTGCTCCAGGGACAAGATGTCAATCCTCCCCCCTTACAACCGGTGGGTACCAGGTGACGTTCAAGCCTACATCTGCTGGACCTCCGTGGCCGGGTCAAGTTATACTGAGCCACTTCAATATTCAGGCGTTCCCCCCTCCGTAGAATCTTCACAGAAGCTGGCGATGAGAACAGAGACAAGACAAGAGATGTACACGTCGTCGGACTGAGGGCACTTCGAGGCCGAGCACACGAAGCCCCCCAGTCCGATCCGAAGAAGCAGGCAGTGGGAATCAACCAGAGGAGCCGCTCAGAACATATCAACGAACGCATTGGCCACCTCAGCCAAATAGCAGGACAGAGGGAAGGAGGATCGATTCATGGAGCTTATTCAACCTACGCGGCACAGTCCGCTTGTTGGGCAAACACCAACGGTCAAGCGTTCACCGAGCAAGCGGCTGTTGCTGGTCGATCCTTATCCTCGCAATAACCCCTATCGATTGACCGCGTCGGAACGGCGCGCCGTATGGTTTCCCAAGCTGAGCTTGCCGGTGATCGCGGCCTATACGCCGGAGAATTGGGAAGTCAATTTGGTCGACGAAGCGGTTCAAGATATAGATTTTGACTTTCCGTGTGATCTGGTCGGCCTCTCTATTATGACTTGCTATGCCCCTCGTGCCTATGAGATCGCAACGGAATTTCGCAAGCGAGGCAAGGTTGTTGTTTTAGGGGGCGTGCATCCCACATACTGCCCCGACGAGGCGCTTCAGTATTGCGATGCGATCGTCTGTGGAGAAGCCGAAGAACTGTGGCCGCAGCTGGTTGCGGACTATGAAGCGGGGAAGATGCAGCGCATGTATAAAATGACGGCGTTTCCCCCGCTGGAGCGCTACAAGAGCCCCCGTGTTGAATTGCTGAGCCCCGACTCGTATATGACGAGGCAGTGTAGCTTTACGACCAGAGGCTGTCATTTCGATTGCGAATTCTGCAGCGTGTCCCCGTTTAACGGAAAGACCACGCGGCGTCGGCCGGTGCAGGAAGTGATCACGGAACTTCGAAATGTTCAGCGATGGATTCGCAGTGAATTGGTCGAACGATTACGCGACGAGCCGATGTGGAGCGCCTTTGTCACCGCGCTTCGGCTTCGGGTGGGCATCGAGGATGGCAGCATTGTCGCGTTTGTTGATGATTTGCACAACAGCAACCGTGCCTATTGCCGTGAACTCTGGGCCGCGCTGAAGCCGCTCAAAATTAAATGGGGCTGCCAGTCCACGATGTTTCTGGCTGACGACGAAGAGATGGTTAAGCTCGCGGCCGAGAGCGGTTGTGTATCGGTCTTCGTCGGGATGGAATCGCTGGATGAGGACGCGCTGGACGAAACGAACAAGCCGTTTAACCGAGTCCAAAAGTTTACCCGGGAGATCAAGATGTTCCACGATTACGGGATCATGGTGAATCCCGGAATTGTATTCGGATTCGACAGCGACGATGTGACCGTGTTCGAACGGGCTGTCGACTTCTTGACGAAAAACCAGGTGGAATTGGCGTATTTCAATGTGTTGACGCCTCTTCCCGGTACGGCGCTGTTCGATCGCTTTGAAAAGGCCGGTCGTATCTTCGATAAGAATTGGGCCAAGTACGACGGCAAGCATGTGGTGTTCCACCCGAGCCGAATGACCACGGAGCAACTACAAGATGGGTTCCATTGGGCCAACCATCAATTCTATTCGATCCCTTCGATCTGGAAACGATTGTCCGGTACGAGTCAACGGTTTCTTCCGCGACTTGAGATGAATCGGGAATTTCGGAAACTGGTCAAGCGAACTTGCCCCAAGGGGTCCGTGTCTCCGCTGGCAGGAGTGTTGAGAAATCTCCAAGCGAAGCTCCCGGTGTTGGACAAGGAGCAACTCATTCCTAGCGCGCTCCATGTCTTGAAACAGCATTTCGATCCGAATGCACTCTCGGCGCAACAATTGATATTCCACATCAAGGCCAAGCGGCATGATAAGTTTGCTGCCCTGTTCGTGGACCTTGATGGGACCCTTGATCGCCTGAATGCCTTGGAATTAATTAAGCGCATTAAGGAAGCGGCTAAGCACGCACGTATGGACATCATCGTCAACTTCGAACACCTCAAGCTGGCGACGCCGGACGCCCTCAAAGCATTGATGGATTCAGATGCCATGAAGGTCGCAATTCCAAATGTGAGGGTCCGCTTTCGCAAGTTTAAAGATGCATTCGAGGCCTCTTTACAGAGTATCTCGCTCCCAGGTTTGCAGGGCTTCTCGCTTGCGGGCCTTGAACATCTCAACGAGGATTCACAGGATGCATAACTTCGAGTATCGACATGGCGAACTTTATTGTGAGCAAGTGCCGGTCAGCCGGATTGCAAAAGAGGTCGGCACGCCGTGTTACATCTACAGTTCTGCGACCCTCGTACGTCATTTCAGGGCCTATGACGGAGCCTTCAAGAACATACCCCATGTGATTGCGTTCGCCATGAAGGCCAACTCCAATCTTGCGATCCTCCGCCTCATGGCACAGGAGGGGAGCGGAGTGGATATTGTGTCCGGCGGAGAGCTCTTTCGGGCGCTCAAGGCTGGTGTGTCTCCCTCAAAGATCGTATTCGCTGGTGTCGGCAAGACCTCTGAGGAGATTCGAGAAGCCTTGAAGGCCGATATCCTCATGTTCAACGTCGAATCTTCGGCCGAGTTACAGGCGATTCATGAGGTGGCGGCTTCAGTCGGGACCAAGGCACGGGTTGCCCTGCGCATCAATCCCGACATCGATCCGAAAACCCATCCCTACATTTCGACCGGCCTCAAGAAGAGCAAGTTCGGCATTGCCGCTGATCGGGCGCTTGAAGAATTTACGTTGGCTTCCTCGCTCGCCAACATCGATGTCGTTGGAGTCCATAAGCATATCGGGTCGCAGTTGACAGACGTCATGCCGTTTGTCGAAGCCGTGAAGAAAGTGGTGAAGCTGGTTGAAACCCTGAAGGCTCAGGGCATCAACATCCGGTATGTCAATATCGGCGGTGGCCTTGGCATTACCTATTCGGACGAAACTCCACCCTTACCACAAGATTTGGCGGATGCCGTGTCACCATTGCTAAAGAGTTTGAACGTAACCCTTATTCTCGAGCCAGGCCGCGTTATCGTTGGCAACGCCGGCATTCTCGTAACAAAAGTGCTGTATCGGAAGGACGGCGAAGCGAAACGGTTTATTATCGTCGATGCCGCGATGAACGATCTGATCAGACCGAGCCTCTATGGGGCGTATCACGAAATTCGCCCCTTGTCGGAAGCGGTATTGCAGCGGACCAAGCACAGTGTGGATGTGGTCGGCCCGGTCTGTGAGTCCGGCGATTTTCTGGCAAAGGACCGTTCATTGCCGGAAGTCAATCCGGGTGACATGCTGGCGGTAATGAGTGCGGGAGCATATGGATTTGTCATGGCTTCCAATTATAATTCACGACCACGAGTACCGGAGGTTCTGATCAAAGACGGAGACATCCACGTTATCAGAACTCGTGAGACATACGACGAATTAGTGAAGGGCGAAACGATACCAGCATTTCTCAGCTGAGAAATGGGTGCGACGGATGAGTTGCACGAAGAAGGAGTAACATGTTTACAGGCACATTGATCGCCATCGTGACCCCATTCCGGAATGGCAAAGTCGACGAACAGGCCTTCGGCGACCTCATAGAATGGCAAATTGCAAGCGGGACAAACGGAATTGTGCCCTGCGGCACCACCGGCGAATCAGCCACTCTTTCGCACGAAGAACACCACCGTGTAATCGAACTGACCATCGAGGTGGTCAACGGGCGTGTCCCAGTCATTGCCGGGTCCGGTTCCAATAGCACGGCAGAAGCGGTGTCCCTCACGAAGCACGCCAAGCAGGCAGGGGCTGATGGGGCCCTGATCATTACTCCCTATTACAACAAGCCGACCCAGGAAGGGCTATACCGACATTACAAAATGATTGCCGAGTCGGTGGAGCTTCCGCAGATCCTGTATAACATTCCAGGGCGGACCGGTGTGAACATGTTGCCATCCACTGTCGCGAGGCTCTGTGGGGTACCGAACATTGTCGGGATTAAAGAAGGGAGTGGTTCAGTCCAACAGGCTTCAGAGATTGCAAGTATCTGCGGCGAACGGATGACGGTCCTGGCGGGAGATGATGCTCTGACCTTGCCTATGATGGCAGTTGGAGCAAAAGGGGTCATTAGTGTGACATCGAATATTGTTCCATCCGAGATGGCTCAGTTGGTACAGGCGTTTTTGAACGGACGCATCGACGAGGCGCGCAGGATTCATTTCGCATTGTCGCCACTCTTCAACGCGCTCTTTTATGAAACCAATCCGATTCCGGTAAAAACTGCGCTGGGCATGATGGGAAAAATCGATCCGGAGCTTCGGCTGCCATTGTGTATCATGGCGACTGAGACAAAGGATCAACTCACACGGGTCTTAAAGGATGCAGGTCTTATTTAGCATAAGGAAGTAAGGTTTCGGATGATCAAGGTCATTATTGCTGGGGCTGCCGGTCGCATGGGCTGTCGGCTGGTTGCGCTGATCAAAGATTCCACACTCTTGACGTTGTCCGGTGCGATCGAAGGGAAGGGCCATCACGCATTGGGCGATGACGCGGGAGAGACGGCAGGCTGTGGCCGCTCAGGTGTTCCAATTACCGAAGATTTCGAGACGCTTCTTGACCGAGGAGAGGTGCTCGTCGACTTTTCTGCGCCTGAAGCCACCCTTCAACACCTGCGTGCGGTGGCACAACATCGACGAGCCATGGTAATCGGCACGACGGGGTTTTCTGCTGCTCAGCTTGAAGAGCTCAAATCACTCGCGTCTCAAGTCCCCTGCGTCTTGTCCCCCAACATGAGCGTGGGTATCAATCTTATCTACAAAGTCATCAGCGAGATGGCGAAAACGCTGGGAGACGATTACGATATTGAGGTGATTGAAGCGCATCATCGTCAAAAAAAGGATGCACCGAGTGGAACGGCGCTCAAGATTGCGGAGGTTTTGGCGAAAGCTGTGAACCGCGAACTCGATCAAGTTGGTATCTATGCCAGAAAGGGTCTCATCGGGGAACGGAAGAAGGGTGAGATTGGAATTCAAACAATTCGTGCCGGAGACATTGTCGGCGACCACACGATTCTCTTCGGCGGGATGGGTGAACGCATCGAAGTGACTCATCGAGCGAGCAGCCGAGATACCTTTGCGCGAGGCGCTTTGCGTGCGGCTCGATGGGTCGTCCGCCAGCCTCCAGGCTTGTACGACATGATGGATGTGTTGGGTTTACAATAGTTTCCCCCTGCCGGCTCCCTACAATACGACCCTGACCAGCCAAGTATCTGCTGTTGTGCAGGTCCTCATGGGTGCGCTCACTTGGCGCAAGAGAGGGATTGCATCATGTTTCTCTACCAAAGACGGTTGTGGTGGGGTGGTGCTCAGAGTCGTATTGATCGCACGGTAACGAAATCGAGAGTTGAGCAGGGGTGATCTTGGGATTGGCCGAGGACGTGAGATGGGGAAGCCAGAATCACGAATTCCCGCTGGATTTCCTCAAAGTTCCTCTAAGATTTGTGGAGTCGAGAGTAGTGGTTCAACGGATGATCACAGCCGAAAATAAATACCCAGAGATTTTTTTGGGCCGACTCCGTTTAATCAGTGTCAGGCGTATAACCGAGGGCCGTTTCGGCTGCCTTCCACTCGTCTTGTGAGGGGGCAGTTTTATGAGAGTACGGGTTAATGTCTCGCGGTAATAGGCCGAGGTTCCTGGTCCGCCGATTTCCTTCGACCACAATTCAGACAAGCAAACACGGTGATCGCAAGCCCTGCGTTCAGATCCACTGCCCGTTCCGGCAACATCGCCCCGCGGCATTTATCGCAAATCGTCATGGTCGCAATGTACCATGCGAAAAAATAGAAGCATATCCACCTGAAGTACTGGGTTCTTCTTGGGGAGTAGGCCCTTCCGCTCATATGCAGCTAGGCCGTTAGCGTTATGAGGGAATGAGAATCTCCTCGCTAATCGACCAGCGCAGATTTTAGGGTCCTTGACAGTGGAGTTACTGTCCCATAGGATTGTGGTGTCAGCAAGAGGTTCCCACTATGTATAGAACTTTTCTCCTCCTCGGGCTTCTTATTGTACTCTTTTTTCTCATCCGGCAGGCTTTCAGAGGGTTAAAAAGTCGGGGCGAGCCGGACCTCATTGCTCCCGGTAAAGATCACATGGTGCAAGATCCAGTTTGCAAGGTGTTCGTTCCACGGGGAACGGCAATAACAGAAGATATTGGCGGCCAGACCTATTACTTTTGCAGTCGATCTTGCGCCCACAAGTTTCAGGAACAACTTGCCGGTTAACAGCCCGAGTAACTGGAGTCGGCGAGTTTTTCTTCTTTGTCGAATTTAAGCGTGATCTGACACTGATTGGGGGAGAAATTAAAAAAGGGAAGACCAGATTTTCCACCGGCGATACGATAGTAGGTCCAAGTTTCGCCGCCGAAAAATCTCGAGGCCCTGCCGCTCGGGGCTCCCCAGTTTTTCTCAAACCAAGTTTTGTCCTTGCCTTGGAGTTCAGCCGGTTTGAGCGACTGTTCAAGATAGGGATTACCGCCACAGCCAGTCAGTGCCAGACAAAATAGGATAATCCAAACCGGTCGTTGCATCATGCACTCTCCCATCGCGTCGATACAGCCAGATATGATTTTATGTTGAATAATTGAATTCTAACCGTCGGTCCGGGACCTGTCAAACTCATGCCTGTAGAAGATTGCACCAAGGTCGAGTTCTTCATAGAATAAACCGATAAGGAATTGCTCACAAGGATTTCTCATCCCCATGTGAAAGGAGAAGCCCATGAAATTCTTTCTTGATACCGCCAACGTCAAAGAAATCCAGGAGGCGGCCAGCCTCGGACTACTTGATGGTGTGACCACGAATCCGTCGCTTGTCGCCAAGGAAGGACGCATTTTTAAGGAAGTGCTTGTTGAGATTTGCAACATCGTGGATGGGCCGATCAGTGCAGAAGTCGTCAGTCTCGAAGCCGATGCTATGGTGAAGGAAGGGAAGGGACTTGCAAAGATCCATAAGAACATCGTCGTGAAGGTACCGTTGATCGCGGAGGGTTTAAAGGCCACCAAGCGACTTGCTGGCGAGGGCATCAAAGTGAATGTCACGTTGTGCTTTTCTCCAACTCAGGCGCTTCTTGCAGCAAAAGCTGGCGCCTGGTGCGTCTCACCTTTCATCGGTCGTCTTGACGACATCAGTTCAAATGGGATGGAACTGATTCGCCAGATCCTGACTATCTACCGCAATTACGACTATAAAACGCAGGTGTTGGTGGCCAGCGTGCGCCATCCTCAGCACGTCGTTGAGGCAGCATTGGCTGGTGGGCATATCTGTACGATGCCCTTCGCGATTTTTCAGCAGATGGTGAAACATCCTCTGACGGATACCGGGCTCAAGAAGTTTTTGGCGGATTGGGACTCTCAATCCAAGAAGTAAGTTCTAGCAGAATGCTGAAAAAGTCGCCAGCGGCATTCTTACCTCGAAAGCATCCGCACCATAGCCCAGAGGCTATGCCTGCAGTGCTTTCATCGGATGTGGCCTTGTTGATCTTTGTCGGCGGGTGTGTGCTCCGGCGCGGCAAGGCGTTGCCGAGCGGTTGCAAAAATATGGTGGAACATAGATCTGGTCAATCGGCCAGTGAAGGTATTTTGTTGGCTTGGATGGTATGAGCCGATCAGTGTTGTGCCCCAAGGAAGGACTTCGACGATTCCATGAGAAAATTTCGGGAGCGGAGAGGGAAGTTGCAACCCCTCAACCCGACAAACTTTTAGGTAGTGATCGAACGCAATTTTGCCTAATGCCACGACTACTCGGATATTCTGCAACAAACGGATCTCTTCACGCAGATGGGGGCGGCAGGCCATGAATTCTTCGAGGGCCGGTTTGTTGTCGGGTGGCGCACAACGGACGGTCGCGCCAATGTAACAATCTGATAATTTCAGCCCGTCATCCCAGTGACGAGAGCTGGCTTGGTTGGCAAAGCCAAATCGGTGTAACGCGTCATACAGCCAGTCTCCACTCCGATCACCTGTAAATACCCGTCCAGTTCGATTACCGCCGTGGGCAGCCGGAGCCAGCCCAAGCACATAGAGTCGAGCATGTGGGTCGCCGAATCCAGGGACTGGACGGCCCCAATAGGTCCAGCTCTCAAACTGCTTCCGTTTTTCTGCGGCGATCGCTTGCCGATAGGTGACGAGGCGTGGACAGGCGGTGCACTGAGTGATGCGATCGTTCAGGAGGGTTAGCGCGTGCATAGTTGGCGCAGTCTAACACGGATGAAAAAGTCGATCATACTTGCCGGTCCCTTGTCTGGCTGTTAGCATGCGTAGTCGACAGGGATCGTTTACTCATGGAGGAGGCAGGATTAGCATGACGATGTGGGTTCGACGAGCGCTGGTGCTCAGTGGGTTGTGGACGGTGATGTCGCTTCCGATGGCGATAGGAGCCCAGCCGCAATCTGAACATTCCGAGACAAAGGAGAATACGCCTCGAATTGCGGGCAATGGAGAGTCGGAGCGTGATCTCATCCTGCTTGATTCCCTAGAGAATCCCAATGAATCAGAGGGCCGTCTCGTCATTCTTCCAGAAATCAAACGTGAGGGAGAGCGCTACTTCCTCAGTTCGTTTAAGCTGCCTGAGAAGCTGACGTTTGCCGGCCAACCGGTGCCGCTCGATAACTGGCAGGTACGTGAACGAATCGAGTATGAGTTCTATCAATTCTTAGAGGACCAGGGAGAGAGTATCATTCTCGCCAAACGAACCGGACGCTGTTTCCCGCCCGCCGAAAAACAGTTGGCCGAAGCTGGGCTCCCAGACGACCTCAAATATATGTTACTCGTGGAGAGCAAGTGTGTCGCCGCCGCCTATTCGAAGGCCAAGGCATCGGGGCCGTGGCAATTCATTCCTTCTACCGGGCGACGCTATCGTCTCAAGAGCGACGCGGTGCGAGACGAACGGCGTAACTTGGAGATGTCTACGGAGGCGGCAGTCAAGTACCTCAAGTATCTCAAAGACTTTAAAGAAAACGATTGGTTTATGGCCATGGCATCCTACAATGCTGGTGAAGAGCGGGTGCGCAAGCTTCTCAAAGAACAAAAGATCACCGACTATTGGAAGATGCATGGGCCACGCGAAACGATGCGCTATGTTCCGAGAATCATCGCCGCCAAGGAAATCTACTCACAGCCGGAGAAGTACTTGGGGCTCAGCAAAAAAGACCTGTATATACCGATGGAAACTGAAACGGTTATCGTCAACGTGAAGGATTCCCAGCGGGCACTGACCTCGATTGCCGAGGAATTCGGAACCTACTTCTTGGAACTCAAGATGCTGAATCCTGAATTTAAGAAGGACATGCTTCCACGCGGGACCTATCAGATGAGAGTTCCAAGGCAGACCTGTCCTAACCGGTGCTTCACGCAAGACAAGACTCCCTAGCAGGATGCTCCCCAGCGGTTACTTCACCCACCCGCCTTGAGTCTGCCAAGACAGCCTTGCGCACAACAGTAGTTTTTTAATAGCCTGCTAGTCTATCTTCATCGTGATGCAGATTCCTCCATCTCCTATCCGACCACTCTTGAAGAAATTGCTCGGTCGAGGATTGGCCGCGGTCGACGCCCATGCGGCGGTCGCTCGTGCCATTTCACGAAACGGCGAAGAACTAGCCATCGGCCGGCGTCGGTATGACCTGCGTCGCTATGAGCGTGTGGTTGTGGTGGGGGCTGGGAAGGCTACGGCTCCGATGGCCCGGGCGGTAGAACAGAGGCTGGGGCCTCGGCTGCATGGCGGATTCGTCGTGGTCAAGTACGGTCATGGTCTGCCGACGAAGCGGATCGTCGTGGCAGAAGCCGGTCACCCAATTCCCGATCAAGCCGGCCAGCGGGCAGCGGCCAGACTCTGTGCCCTAGCGGCAGAACTCGGTCGACGCGATCTCTTAATCGTGCTCCTATCGGGCGGAGCGTCCAGCCTACTGCCCGCTCCTGTTGCAGGGGTCACATTAGCCGACAAGCAGCGTACTACCCAGAAACTCTTGCGATGCGGAGCGAATATCCTCGAAATCAATACTGTTCGGAAACATCTCTCACGTATCAAGGGCGGACGTCTCGCAGAGTTGACCGAAGCCACCATTCTGACGCTCATTCTGTCCGATGTACTGGGGGACGACCTCAGCGCTATTGCCTCTGGGCCGACAGCCCCGGACCCGACGACCTACGATGAGGCTGTTGCGATTCTGAAGCGTTATCGAATCTGGGAGACGGTCCCTCAGCGAGTGCGTCAGCATCTCGATCGTGGATGCCGGGGATTTGTGAGTGAAACGCCGAAGCCCGGCTCCTCTTTGTTTCGTCGAGTCCAGCATCATATCGTCGGAAGCAATGCCGCGGCTGTTTCGGCTGTGACCCGTGCAGCCAAAGAGGCAGGTCTGCGAACCCTTGTGTATTGTCCGAGCCTAACTGGAGAGGCTCGTAAAGAGGGGAAGCGGTTCGGCATATTGGCGAGGAATATTGTTCGCAAGAGCAAGCCGCTGCAGAAGCCCTGTTGCATAGTGGCTGGTGGGGAAACTACCGTGACGGTTACCGGTGGGGGAACAGGCGGACGGGCGCAAGAATTCGCCGTCGCCGCTGCTCTGGAAATTGCCGGTCTGGCCAAGGTATGGGTGGTGGCGATCGGTACGGATGGCACCGATGGTCCGACCGACTCGGCTGGCGCCGCTATCGATGGTCATGTGATGGCGCGCGCGCAACGTCTTTTGGTGGATCTCAGGGGCGCATTGATGCGTCACAACACCTACCCTGCATTGAAGAAGCTTCAACAGCTCATCATCACCGGTCCAACCGGCACGAACGTCAATGATCTTTACCTCCTCCTCGTGCTCTAGCAGGATGCTGAAAAAGTCCTCCAGCGGCGTTCTCGCTGCGCTCAGAGGCTCAACGTACCGAAGTGTACGCCTCGCCTCTTCGCTTGCTGCGGCCTTGCTGGACGGCCTTTTTGAGCATCCTGCCTGGTGTTCTTCCGTTGTCCAAGACGTGCGGGCCAGTGAAGTTCTGGCGCACCCCATAGTTTTTCCGCAGCCCGCTATGTACTATCCATTTCAATGGATCGTCCTCTCTTTCTTCCTTTGGCCGCCTGTACCCAGCCATCGCTTGTCGGGGGGAAAGCCATAGGCCTTGCGCGTCTGCTCGCAGGCGGGTTCCCTGTTCCCTCCGGATTCTGCGTGACGACGGAGGCCTATGATCATGCGGTCCGCACATCAGGTTTTTCTCCGGCCGAACAGTGGCAGGCAGCACAGACCTCCTCTGGGGCAGAACGCCAACGAATACTTTCTCACTGTTGCAGCGTCATTCAAGACTACGACATCGCTGAGCTGAGTGCTCAGATCATCGAGCAAGCGCTCCGGCTCGAACAGCCGTTGCATGGGCTATGGGCGGTGAGGTCGTCGGCGACCGACGAGGATGGTGCTCATAGAAGCTTTGCCGGAGTCTATCGCACACGCCTCGGCATCCCGCTGAAGGAGCTGGGCTTGGCGGTGAAAGATTTATGGCTGTCCATCTGGGATGAGCGAGTCCTGAATTATCATGCGACGTCGGGATTGAATGGAACACCTCCCGCTATGGCCGTCGTGATCCAACCACTGCTACAGGCGCAAGTTGCTGGTGTGGCCTATTCTATTCATCCCCTCACTGGACGAGCGACGCAGGTAGCGATTAATGCGGTTGGAGGGCTTGCGGCGGGCCTCGTCGAAGGACGTGTCACGCCGGACCAATATGTGGTTGACATGGCCGAAAGCGATCAGCCCATCCGGATTTCAGAACGGACGATCGCGGAGCAGACTCAAGTGTTACGGGTGACCAGTCAGGGCCTTTGTGAAGTGCCTCTGCCCGCTGACGCAGTTGGCCGCGCAACATTGTCGGATGACCAACTGTTTGTCCTCGCCCGTATGGCCAAGCAGATTGAACATACGTTCGGTCATCCGGTGGACCTCGAATGGCTCTATGATGATCGAGGCCTCTGGTTGGTCCAAGCGCGATCTATCTCAGTGCCGACTCGAGCCAGACAGCTGACTAATGATGAGTGCGAATGGTCGCGCACCAACTTCAAAGAAACGATGCCGGAGTTGCCGAGCCCGCTCGGGCTGTCGTTTCTCGAACTGTTCATGGAGCGCTACATCCTTTCACCCTATCGGCGCCTGGGGTGTCGAATCCCCGAAGGGGTCTCACCGGTCCGTACATTTCAAGGCCGTCCCTACATTAATATGACGTTGTTTCATTCCCTCATCGCACAACTGCGTGGAGACCCCTCTTCGTTGACAGAACAGATGGGAGGGGAAATTCTTACGAGGGTCCCGGAGTCCCAGCCAATCGGGTGGTTTGCCTTCGCTCGCGGCGGCCTTGTGATGATGGCCGAAATGAGAAAGGCCGTGCACTACGGGCCTGCCTGGTTCGCTTATATGAAAGGAATGGCGGAAGAAAATCGCCCCGATCGACTTCGAACTGTCTCAGCTGAAGACATCGCCCAACGTCTCGATTCCATCGGGCAATGGCTTGATGCACATGAACTGACGTTTGGCATTGCCGGAGGGGTGTCGCAGTGTTTGCAAGCATTAGGACGCCTGATGCCTCACTGGTTAGGCGAAGACTGGAGAACATTGCTGAATGGGGCGCTGCAGGGGCAGGCGGCAGTGATCAGCGCACAACAGATTATCCGGTTGGCAGAAATAGCGGACATGGTTCGACGCGACGCTCAAGCGATGTCATGGTTCACTGCAGAAGCGTGGGACCCTCTTGAGGTTCTTCGCCGGCTAGAAGGAACCGATGTGTTCCGTGCCTTCAATCAGTATCTCAAGGACTATGGCCATCGTGGGGTTGGCGAGTCGGATCCCATGTCGCCCCGATTCGCTGATCGACCGGAGTTGTTGCTGGCAGTATTGCGAACACAGATTCTGGCTACAACCAGTGCTACATCAAATGACATTCTTGAGCGCCAAACAGTGGCACGGCAACGGGCGCTTGCAGAGATTCGCACCAGATTCGGATGGCGATTTCATCGACGGCTCATCTTTTCTTGGTGGTATCGAAGGCTGTGCCGATTCTTCGCATTACGGGAAGCGAACCGACATCATCTGATGTACTACTCGGCAGCTGCGCGTAGCCTCTTACTCCGTCTTGGCGACTGTCTGGTTGAACGGGGGAGAATTTCGTCGCGAGAGGATATTTTCTACTTCAAAATTGAAGAACGCGCTGCGTTGTTAACAGGAGATTCGAGAGATTGGCGAGGGGTGATTCAGGCTCGCCGTGCCGAGCGGGACCGTTATGCGAAGATCAGCGTTCCAGACACGATTCGGGATTGGACAGCTGTGGCCCGCGGCACAAGCACATCATCCGTTGTGGTTTCGGATGGGGTGTTCCACGGCGTTCCCATCAGCGGGGGACAGATCGTAGGACCGGTTCGCTTTGTCCGATCGATGGAGGACTGGGCCCGAGTCTCCCGCGGCGATATTCTTATGGTCTCGGTCATCGACCCCGGTATGGCGCCGTTATTCGGTGTAGCAGCGGGGCTGGTTGCCGAGATGGGTGGGACGCTGTCACATGGGGCGATCATTGCTCGCGAGTATGGATTGCCAGCAGTGGCGAATGTATCCGGCATTACGACCAGGCTCAAGGACGGCGATCGAATCAGATTGGATGCGGACCGAGGTGAGATCATTATTCAAGGGCCGGTTGGTAATTAATGTGTGAGGTGATTGTCTTGTAGGGACAAACGACTCTAGTTGATCTTTCACGGGAGTTTACGTATTCTTCGCAATCATTTTTTCTCATCGCAACACCCAACAACTTGGGCGAATATGGGTCGACGGCATGGTGTGGACGGTCACCCATGATTGATGGCACGGTCTTTAGTGCCGGCGTGCTCGTCGGAGGTCTCTTCGGCGCGCTCATCGTTGGATCCTGGATCGCCTCTCGCGTGCGCACACAGTTGCAGGCGCAAGTTCTAACTACCAGCGAACGGGCGCAGCGTGCAGAATCGCGGGCAGAAGAATTACACCGACAGGTACAACAATACAGCCTCGATCTCGATCGAGTCAGGCAGGATCTTTCGGAGGCCACTCAGGCCCGTGCAGTGGCGGAGAGCAGGGCAGCTGAAGCCGCGATTCATCTCAACGAACAAAAGACTCTGCTGGGCCAGGCCCGACAGGAATTGGCCGAGACTTTCCAAGCGCTTTCGGGTGAAGCCCTCAAACAGAACAACGAAGCATTTCTGGACCTCGCACGTAGCTCATTTGCAACGCTCCAAGCTGAGGCCAAGGGCGATCTTGCCCAGCGACAACAAGCAATCGAAAGTCTAGTTAAGCCACTTCAAGACTCTCTGCATCGATATGATGATCAACTCCGGCAGCTGGAACAATCGAGGCAAGCCGCCTATGGAGGTCTCGATCAGCATCTCAAGCTCCTGACCGAATCGCAACAGAAGCTGCAGTCGGAGACCGGCAACCTCGTGAAGGCACTGCGCGCGCCGGCCATTCGCGGCCAATGGGGAGAGATCACACTCAAGCGCGTGGCCGAATTGGCCGGCATGGTGGCGCATTGTGATTTTTATGAGCAGGAGTCCATCACAGTCGATGGCGGCCGACTGCGCCCCGACATGGTGGTCCAATTGCCGGGTGGCCGACAGATCATCGTGGATGCCAAAACCGTTTTGGCCGGCTATTTGGATGCGCATGAAGCTTCGACCGAGGAACAGCGTCTCGAAGGCATGCACCGTCATGCTGCACAAGTCCGCTCGCGCATGGATGAGTTGAGCCTCAAAGCTTACTGGAACCAATTCGCCCAGACACCGGAGTTTGTCGTGCTGTTCTTGCCGGGCGAACAGTTTCTCGGCGCCGCGCTCGAACATGATCCACGGCTCATTGAGGATGGGTTCCTTCGAAGTGTGGTCCTTGCTACTCCCACGACGCTTATGGCGCTCTTACGAGCAGTCGGCTATGGGTGGCGGCAAGAGCAATTGACCGAGCATGCCGAGGAAGCCGGGCGTTTAGGCAAGGACCTCTACGAACGGATGGCAGTACTAACAGAGCATTTAAACGACGTCGGCCAGGCACTCGGGAAGAGTGTCCTGTCATACAACAAAGCGATCGGATCGCTCGAAACGAGAATCTTGCCGGCAGCCAGACGGTTCAAGGATCTCGGCGTCTCGTCAGAAAAAGAGATCCCCACGTTGGATCCCGTTGAACTGGTCTCGCGCAAAGCATTACCGTTCAATAGTGAATAAGGAGTTCGAAATGGCCCGCGAGCAGGCGATGGTAGAAGCCTTCCACCGGACGTTTGATATCGTCGTCAATCCAGTCCCTACGGTTCCCGATGGGCCAACGCGTGGGCTGCGCATACAACTCATTCAGGAAGAATTTAACGAATTGAAAGAAGCGCTTGCGAGGGAAGACCTCGCCTCCATTGCCAAGGAGATGGCCGACCTCCTCTACGTGGTGTACGGTACGGCTGTGTCCTACGGCATCGACATGGATCCGGTCTTTCGCGAAGTCCATCGATCCAATATGAGCAAAGTTGGCGGCCATAAGCGCGAGGATGGGAAATGGGTAAAGCCTGCTACATACTCGCCGGCGCTCATCGAACCGATTTTGGCGGAGCAGGGGCTGGTCCAGTCAGAGGTCCGTTCTGGTTCATGAGAGAACCGCGCTGTCCAAATTGTGGAACCTCATTTATACGGGTGACCTATCAAGAGAGCAGGGTTGAGCGCCTGTTGAGTCGCCTTAATGTGTTTCCGTTTCGATGCCAGCTATGCACAAATCGTTTTCATGCCTTCGATCGCGATGCGCGCCATAACACGCAGGCGTTTGATCGGCGTCAGTTCACACGACTGAGTGCTTCCATCGACGCGCTGATTTTCGACCACAAGCAGCCGCCAGTGACCAACCGAATCACCGATATATCGATGGATGGCTGCACCCTGCAGAGGACGGGGTTTCCGAAGGGAGCCTATATCGAAATGGTCTTGAAGCCAACCGAGGAGGACACGATTCGTATTGAAACGGCCATAGTCTGTTCCGTTCGCCCATTGTCGATGGGGATCCGCTTTCTAGAGATTCCACCGGAACATTATCGTCGTCTGGCACAGGTCGTCCTCGGGCTTATAGTCGGTCAAGGGATTGATCCCACCCTCAATGCATAGCCCGCATTATTCATGAACACTTCTGCTGCAATCGCCGATCCGCTGCTACGACAAGCCTCCGGCCGGCGGGCTCGCTCCTCGGACCCTCAACGTACTACAAGAGTACGCCTCGGGTCCTCAGTGCTCTGCGCGCCGGTCTCGCGATGCGGCTCAGCGATTTCGCGACGAACCATCATGATTAATGCGGGCTAGCGCGACTTTTTCCACGTGGCATGTTCACCAGTAGATTGTCGATCAAACGTGTCGACCCAATCCGAACCGCTCCCAAGAGTACGGCACGATCTTCGACGATGGACAGCGGCTCCAGGCTGTCCCGATCGCAGACGGCCAGGTACTCGGTATGAATGGTCGGTGTCTGTTCGATGGTCTGCCGCATGATCCGCTCGATCTCCGCCACATTCCGCATCCCATTCATGATCATCTGTTTGCCGGCTCGGAGCGCCTGAAAGAGCAACGGAGCCACCCGACGTTCGTCGCTACTGAGATGGATGTTGCGAGAACTCATGGCCAGACCATCCGGCTCTCTGACTGTCGAGCCTATCTGAATGACCACACCGAGATGGAGATCATCGACAAGCTTCCGAACCAGGACTGCCTGTTGATAATCTTTCTGACCGAACAAGGCGAGATGGGGCCTCACGATGCCAAAGAGTTTTGTCACCACAGTGGCGACCCCGGTGAAGTGATAAGGCCGGGCCTCGCCTTCCCATCGGCGCGCCAGCGCCGGCACCGTGACGGTCGTTTGGAAGCCCTCGGGATACATGGCCCGAGCCGTAGGTTCAAAACTGAT
>DATDFW010000543.1:0-14168 GCA_036522375.1 Nitrospiraceae bacterium | reverse complement strand
GCTTCCGATCCACCCCCTCCGTCAAGCCCTGCTTCCCCCCCCTTCCGGGCACGGGCCTGTTCCCGATCAAGAAGTTCTCTGAGGCTCGATTCCGGTGCGTCCATCATCCCGGCCATAGGCAGCGAAAAGATATCCTCCGTTCCGGCCGTAGGTGACGAACCGGCTGCCTCGCTTGTCGAGGCTTTTGCGATTTCTTCAGCTGTGACCAAGGTGATAGTGGAGAGGTTCTTGGACCATAGACGCGTGACGATGTCGTCATCACTTTCTTCGGGATCGAGGCTGTCCCACAGCGAATCAAGCAGGAATGAGAGATCTTCTGCCGCAAGACCTTCAAGGAATGTGAGTTCTCGAATACCATCCGAATAGAGTTTAAACGCCACGCTTTCATTGCTCGAATCCTGTTCGGATCGGTAGACAACTTCCCCATTGAAGTACAGCTCCGAGCGTTGAACAAGAAATGCCAATTTGGAATAGGTGGTGAGGTGAGCCGTGAGGCACTCGAATAACTGTTGGAAAAACTTCTGCGCCACCGGGTTAGTTGTCCCGTAGGTCCGGCTGGATTTCGCACTCTTGTCCAAAAGTGTGAGGACTCGCTTGACGGAGGCCATCTCCGGATTAGCCGGCTCTTTTGCAGGCGCAATTGGCAGTGCGGAGTCGTCTTTGTCCAGCTCTTCCATGACATTACTCGTATCCTGGGAGGTGCGGAATCGTCAAGAAAATAGCGGCTCTTGACCTGTGATTCCCTGGGTAGAGCGGAGTAATTCCATGGTGCTCCATCCATGTGCTAAAGGGCATTGTGAACTCCATGGTAGACCGGTAGAATTCGTCCGATCTTGATGATGACCTCCAGTCACATTGTGTGTTTTGGAGACAGCCTTACGGCGGGATTTCAATCGCCCACGGCCGACAATCCCCAAGGCATCGAGACCCCTTACGGGCGATTCCTGCAAGAATTGGCAGGACCTGCTGTTCGCGTGTCTGTGAGCGGCGTTTGTGGTGAACTCACCGGCGAAATGGCGATGCGGTTTCGGTCGGCTGTGCTTGTACACCAACCGACACATGTGGTGATTCTCGGCGGTACGAACGATCTGGGATGGAATGCCGCACCACCAGACATTATGCGCAACCTCCTCAAGATGTATGAACTGGCCGCAGCGGCCGGGATTACGCCGGTGCCGGTGACCATTCCCTCGATCCGAGTTGGAGACGATCTCCACAGTGAGGAAGGGCGGCGGTGGTTTGCAGAGCATCTCGATCGGCGGCACCAGCTTAACGGGTTGATTTTACGCTACGCAGAATCGAAACGGTTGGCGGCCTTCGACCTCTTCGCCGCTACGATAGAGCCTGAGACCCAGCAACTTGCGGCCCGGTACTCCAATGACGGGCTGCATCTGACCACAGCCGGCTATCGGCTGGTTGCTGAGGGTTTGTACCGCCATGTCTTTGCAGCAACGCCGACAACTGGGATGTAATATGGGGAGAGGATGATGCGCGAGGTGACCGATCGGGATTTCGACCGCGTGGTGAAACAGGCAGGGATGCCGGTGTTGGTGGAGTTCTGGAAACCAGGATGCGGAAGTTGCCGAGCATTGATGCGTGAACTCGAGAAGCTGGCGTCTGATGTGACCGGGAAAATGCTGATCCTGAAAATGAACGTCGAAGAGAACTTTCAGATTCCGGCGGAATTGGAGGTCCGCTCATTGCCGGTCCTTGCCCTCTATCACCAGGGAGAGTTTGAACGATTTATCGGCGGGGTGGGAACCAGAGAGGAGATTTTGAAGCAGTTACAGCTGACATGAATGAGATCGTTATAATGTCCGCCAGGTCCGGCCATCCTTTTCAATAAGACGATTGGCTTCGACCGGCCCATCGGTTCCTGCCGGGTATTCGGGCAACCACCGCAACCCTTGCCGCTGCCATCCTTCCAGAATCTTAGTAATCCATGCCCAGGAGGCTTCAACGGCGTCGCGCCGCATAAATCGTGATGCATCGCCTGCCATCACATCCAAGAGTAACCGCTCATAGGCTTCGGGCGACGGGCGACCGAAGACATCGCTGTATTGAAAGTCCATTTCCACCGGATGTGTTTGCGCGCGAGTTCCCGGCACTCGCGAGACGATGCGGAGCGAGAGCCCTTCCTCCGGTTGGATGCGCAACGCCAACACGTTCGGCGGTTGTGGTTGCTGTGCATTGGTATTGAACAGGATCTGTGGGATGTCCTTGAATTGCACCGCGATCTCACTGGCGCGGTGAGCGAGCGCTTTTCCGGTGCGGAGATAGAAGGGTACGCCGGCCCAGCGCCAGTTTTCTACGAAGCATTTGAGTGCGACATACGTTTCTGTCGTGGAGTCAGGATGAATTCCGGCCTCACGCCGATAGCCAGGGATGGGCTTGCCCTTGGCCATCCCTTCGCTGTATTGGGCACGGACGGTGACCTGCTCGACATCTTGATCGGTGATCGGTCTGAGGCAGCGGAGGACTTCCATCTTTGCATTGCGCACCACATCCGGATCGAGCGAGTAGGGTGGTTCCATCGCGATCAGGCAGAGAAGCTGCAGCATATGGTTCTGTACCATGTCGCGCAAGGCACCGGCTTCTCCGTAGTAGCTTGCCCTGGTGCCGACGCCCTCTGTTTCACTCACCGTGATCTGCACATGATCGATGTATTTGTGGTTCCAAATCGGTTCGAAGATGCTGTTGGCAAAGCGGACAACCATCAAATTTTGAACGGTTTCCTTTCCCAGATAGTGATCGATGCGGAAAATCTGTGATTCGTCGAATACGCGGCCCGTTACACTATTGATAGCTTGGGCAGATGCCAAATCGCGGCCGACCGGTTTTTCGACGATAATACGGGCGTAGGGCGTCTGAACTCCCGGCTTCGTCGCCAATCCTGCTTGTTCAAGCCCTTCGCACACGGGGGCAAATGAGCTAGGAGGGATGCTCAGATAGAAAATGCGGTTGCCGGGCAGCTGAAACTTCCGTTCAATCTCTTCTGCCCGGGACTTCAGTCTGACATAGGTATTCGGGTCATCATTTCCCCCCGAGACATAAAAAAGGTGCGGCGCGAAGTCCTTCCAATGATCTTCCGCTAAGGCTTGACGGGAATATGCCGCGACGCCATCACGAACCGTGGCGCGGAACTCTTCATCGGTCATTAATTTGCGACCGAGCCCGATCACCGCATAATTCGGCGGGAGGAGACCGTCGAGAAGCAAGTTGTAGAGGGCAGGAATCAGACGCCGGCGTGCCAGGTCACCGGAACCGCCGAAGATGACCAGCGTACAGGGTTCGACCGGGGGGATCGTTTCCTGCGAGGGGCTGATATCGATACGTGGGGTATTCGGTGACATAGGACTGTGTGTTACTGGCGGACCGCGTGGCCGCCAAATGCCTTCCGCAACGCGGCCAGCATCTTTTCCGCAAAGGACTCGCTTTGCCGCGATCGGAATCGTGTGAATAATGCCGTCGCGAGTGTCGGGACCGGTACATCTTTCTCGATGGCATCGGCGATCATCCAGCGCCCCTCGCCGGAATCCTGCACATACCCTTTCAGCTGTTCCAGCTTCGGATCTTCTTTCAAGGCACCAGCTGCTAATTCCAAGAGCCAGGAACGGACGACGCTGCCATGCATCCAGAGGTCTGCGATCTTTCCAAGATTGAGCTGATAGTCGCTCTTCGCCATGAGCTCGAACCCTTCCGCATATCCCTGCATCATGCTGTACTCGATCCCGTTATGCACCATTTTTACATAGTGACCAGCGCCGACACCGCCGACGTGGGACCAGCCCTGTTCGGGCGCCAGCGTGGTGAAGACCGGCGCGAGCTGTTTTACCGGCGCTTCGTCGCCACCGACCATCAAACAGTATCCGATTTTCAGGCCCCAAATTCCCCCGCTTGTGCCGGCATCGACATAATGAATCTGTTTCTTCTTGAGGTCCGCGGCCCGTCGGACATCGTCATGGAATCTGGTATTGCCGCCATCGATCACCGTATCGCCTGCATGAAGCAACGCCGCGACGGCTTGAACGGTCTCCTCCGTCGGTGCGCCTGAGGGAACCATGATCCACACCGCGCGTGGAGCCTTGAGCTGGCCGACAAGATCGGCCAACGACGAGGAGCCGACACACCCAACGCCTTCGGCCTGCTTGATCAAATCGGTCGATCGATCATAGACCACCACTCGGTGCCGGTCACGCTGCAGCCGAGTGACCATGTTCATCCCCATTTTTCCAAGTCCGATGAATCCAATTTCCATACTGACTCCTTCTGATTTGGTGAGAGCTGGATGAGATTGCGCGGATCACGTTCCGTGAGAGGAACCTATCAACTGTTGAACGTTGCACAAAAGGCTTACTCGACGCACCGACAGTCTGATCATCGATCCCGCAGTCCTTTCAGTCGATTCTGGCAGGATTTGGTACGTCCTTAAAGAGCGTATCGGCAAGGTCGCGACCAAAGTTGAGCCGTTCCGGCAATGCGGATGCAGTGAGGAAGCGTGCAACCAGGCCACCCAACTCCGCATCGCGGGAGGCGATAAACCTCGGCACGTCACTGGGCGCGGTCAGCCAGAAGCCCCGCAGCCGGAAGAACGAGTTGATGACGTCATCGAAAAAGATCGAGAGTAGGTACTGCGCGGTCGCCGGCTTGTCCGCCAGGTCCCGTGCTTTCCCCAGCCAATGGAAGCACTCGGCCTTCATCCGAATCTGCTCATTAATGCTGACAGACGGTGGCCCCTGCCGGAACCGTTGGTTGGCGCGTTCGATGAGCCTTGCGCCGATGCTGTCGTGATCGAACAGGATGCGAGCCTTCCGCAAGAGAGATGGGAGACGCGGCGAGCAGGCAAGGTCCTCCTCAAACTCTTGATGACCGCGATACCGAATGTCGGTCAGACGATCGACGACACGGACGATCTCGTGGCCATCTGCCTGTCCTTTGACAAGGGCAATGAGGTCGATGTCGCTGTGAGTCGTGATGGCGCGTCGAACACTGGAGCCCACCAGGATCACACTCACAAGATCCCCTCCGCGGCGGCCTCGGACATGACGCACAGCTATGGCGACAAGCTCTTCGAAGCCCGGTTCATCGATAGGGTCCGGTTGTTCCGGCGGCTCCGGCATCGCCAGCAATTCCGCCTTTAATTCTTCTGAGGTAGGAATTGGATGAGCGGCTGAGCTATCCATGTTTAGGATTCCTGTATGAGCTGAATGTGTTTCGGGAGCGATTTCAGCCAATCGTCGAACGGTTGGTCGGCATCCACGACGATTTCCAATTTGCCATTGGTCAATCGCCGGACCACACCTGGACTCTCCGGGGACAATGGGATTTCGACCCACTCGCGGTTTAGTCCCAGCGAGTCGGTGACCCCCAGGATCCGATTGATGTGATCGAACGACACAACTTGTAACGGCATTGTTGCTCCAGTACACGCATTCTAGATTTCAGTAGGGGAGGTGTCAATGAGCGAACGATTCAGTTCGCTAACACACGTGCAAAGATCTCGCAGGCTTCTTCAGTCATAGCACTGGAGATATTCAGATGGGTGACGGCACGAAAGCTGGAGCCGCCGATCGCATTGATTAACACCCCCTCCTGCTTCAATGAGGCGACAATTGCAGGGGGAGTCAGGCGGTGTCCGATCACATCGAAGATGACGATGTTTGTATCGACATCTTGGGGAGTGATCTTGACCGTCGGAATCTGTTGGAGTCGTCGTGCGAGCTGTTTCGCGTGGTCATGGTCCACTTTCAATCGTCCGACGTGGTGCTCGAGAGCATAGATGCCGGCTGCGGCGAGGATGCCGGATTGCCGCATCGCACCCCCGTACATCCGACGCAGCCGCCTGGCCTTATCAAGGAGAGTCAGATCGTTCATCATCAGAAGAGAACCGGCCGGCGCTCCCAGCCCTTTCGAGAGACACACCGAGAGTGTTTCAAAATGCTGCGCATAAGAGCCTGGCGGCAAGGTCGTCGCGACAATGGCATTGAACAGCCGTGCTCCGTCCAAATGCATCGGGATGCCATGGGTATTCGCTACCGCGTGAATCCGTTCAATCGTGGCCAGCGGATAAATCGTCCCGCCGCCGCTGTTATGGGTGTTCTCGAGACAGATTAGTGCTGTCTGAATCGTATGCGGTTCTTTGGGACGGACGGCGGCTTCAACCTGTTCGGCTGAGATGAGACCTCGAACTCCCGCGATCCAGTGGAGTTGGACGCCTGCCAGCGCTCCGGCGGCCCCTTGCTCATACCGTACGATGTGGGATTTGCTTTCTACGATGACCTCTTGACCCGGTTGTGTATGGAGGCGAATAGCGAGTTGATTGGCCATCGTGCCGGACGGCACGAAGAGTGCGGCCTTTTTCCCAAACATCGTGGCCACCATGTCCTGGAGGCGATTGACGGTGGGATCTTCGCCGTAGACGTCGTCTCCCACGTCCGCGCGTGCCATGGCCTGTCGCATGGCCTCGGTGGGTTTCGTCACTGTGTCGCTACGCAGGTCGATCATCATGTCCATGAATCCGTCACACGATCGTGGGCCTCGCGCATTCTAGCAAATTTTCTCTGTGCGTGGGAGAGTTGGTCCTGGGGAGGGCCGTCGAGTTGCCTGGATACGTCCAACTGCCTGCTTCCTGCAATGGTTATGTATAGTGAGATCCTCCCAAGCATGATCGCTTCTCTCCCAGAGAGGGTCGTGAGGACTTTGAGAGCAAGAATGATGGTCTGTTTACCACCACTTCCCTGCTTTACGCGAGAAAAAACTGCGTGCTATATTCGCGTCACGTGTTCGAGAGTGATGTGAGTGAAGACAAGTCGCACGTCGTCGTGCTGGCAGGATCAGGGGGGGTAATGCCCGAAGCTCCAGTTAAGCTTTACGTTGATAAACTATTGAAAGAATGTCGTGATGTGTCACGTCATCTTGCGATGTTGTCTGGCCCGATTAAAGAGACAGCCTTGCATGCAATGGCCGATCGAATGGCGGCTGATCAAGAAAAGATTCTGGCCGCAAACGAGAAGGATGTCGATGCAGTCGGGAAGTCTTTCGAAGCCGACGTCATGAAGGACCGGATGAAGGCCGCCGTGGCCCGCTTGCGCCTGACTGCTTCGGATATCAAAGAGATGGTCGAACGTCTCCGCCTGATCGCAGATCTGCCGGATCCTGTCGGTGCAGTCACGTCACGATGGGAGCGGCTGGACGCATTGCAAATCAGCCGAGTTCGCGTCCCGATCGGAGTAATCGGCGTCGTATCAGAACTCAGCCCCCTCATTACAGTGGAATCGATCGCGCTCTGTTTCAAGTCGGGTAACCTGTGTGTCTTCCGAGGCGCTCCGGAGTGGGGCCAGACCCAGAAGGCTATCGGGATCAGCCTGCGCGAAGCCGCGGAACAAAATGGCGTGCCGGCTGGTGCGTGGATCATCATCGATCGGCCTGAAAAAGAAGTCGCGGTCGAGTTGATCCGGTCCGGCAAAAGTCTCGATGCTATTATCCCGCGTGGTGGCGCCGGACTTCGCAAAGCCGTTATTGAACAGGCGAAGATGCCGGTACTCTGCTACGACGGGGGACTCACGCACATGTATGTCGATGCCGACACCGACATGCCGATGGCACAAAACGTCGCGATTAATTCCAAGGTCCAGGAACCCATGGCAGCAAACTCGCTCGACACGTTGCTCGTGCAACAGGTGATCGGGCGACAGTTCCTGCCTCCATTGATTAACCGCATGCTCACAGAGTTTAAGGTCGAGGTGCATGCCTGTCCGAAGACCCTGGCCCTCATGGGGCAAATGGCAATGACCGGGCACGCCTCGATCATCGCAGCAAAGGAGGAGGATTGGCACACCCAATTCCAGGCCCCAGTATTGGCCGTCAAAATGGTCGCGAACTTGGATGAAGCCTTGGCGCACATCGCAGCGCATGGACCCTGTCTAACCGCGGTCATCGCCACTACGAGGTATGAGTCGGCTATGCGGTTTACGCGTGAAGTGGATGCCAGTGCGGTGTTCGTGAACGCGTCATCCCGACTCAATGCCGGTGACAGCTACGGGATGGGCGCCGACATCGGGCTCAATGGTTTGCGCCTCCATGCCAAAGGTCCGATCGGTCTTGAGCAGTTGACCTGTGAAAAGTATGTCGCCTTCGGTTCGGGCCAACTACGCTACCCGCATCCCGTGCCGGAGACGTATTTCGATGCGATCATGCTCAAGAGACCGTAATCGCCTGCTGAAAAACGCTCTCCAGCTTTGTTCTCAGTCGTCCGAACCACTCAACGTACCCTCACCGCGTACGCCTCGTGGTTCGGACCCCTTACGGCCTCGCTGGAATACGTTTTGCGCAGGTGTGCAGAGGCTGGATCAATGGTCGGCGACTCACTGGTACAATCATTTCATTCGCACCTTGCAGGATGGGGCCTCCGGCAGTTCACGTCGGATGAGACCTACTTCCAGTGGCAGCGGGAAACCCTCTCAACATCAGAAATCACAGCATTGCATCGGCAGATGGAGCAGAAGCGTAGCGGATCTTCTGCAGACGAGGTCTCGTTCTACGATGCCGCGGCACAACCCAAGATTCTTCCGGTCCTCTATAGCCAGCGTTACGACTATTATGTGGCCATAGGCCTGCGCGTTGCAGATAGCCTCGGAGCGGCACGCGTCATACTGGATGTGGGATGCGGGGTCGGGATTCTCACGACATTCTATGCCAGTCAGTATTCCGATAAGACCTTCGTCGGGATCGATCGCTCACCTGCTTCGATTGCGCGAGCGCAGGAAAAGGCGAAGGCACTCGGCCTCACGAACGTGCGGTTTGAATGTCTCGATCTCGATCGCAAGATGCCGACTGGCCCCTTTGAGGTGATTCTTGTCACACATGCGCTCGTGCAAGCTGAACAGGATCCAGGCATTCCCAGTTGCAGTTGGAAGACCTTCGATCGTGCCGGCGAAATTCAGCAGCAAGCAGACTTTGAGCGGCGAACAGGGATCGGTACCAGGATTGAACACCTGCGCACTCTCCTTTCTTCACAGGGGCGGATGATCGTGTTTGAGAAAACACGACAGTTGGCAAGACGAGTCCCGCTCCAGCGGGCCTTGGCTGCACGAGATCTCGTCCCGATGGAACAGCCTGAGTTGATTCGATACCGTCTCGTCGAAGAGATTGCCGATGATGGGCCGTTCTATGTGCTAGGGAGAGGAATATCGAGTCAGTTTCAGTGGAATGAATCTCCGGAACCAGACGAAGGCCTTCCGTTCGATCGCTTGAAGCTCAAAGCTGGGTCAACTGATCCGGACGTGCCACTCTATGAGAACCATTGGCCTTCAGCGCAACGAGTCTGGGGACAATTGCACGGAATGCATATTCTCAAAGAGACCACCAGCCAGGAGCCGGACGGCCGCCAACTGCATGTCGAGCTGGGGGAGGCGGAAGAGGGAATCTATCTATATTGTGCGAACACCTTCGATCAACGTCAGTTGGTGATTGTTGAACCAGCCAGAAGGGACATGTTGGAATCGTATTATCGCGAGATCACCAGCAGTACACTTTAGCAGAATGCTAAAAAACTCTCTCATCTCACCCGCCCGACCCCGGCGCGCTGAGACGCGTCTTGCCTTGAGCCTCGTTCTCGGCTGATCGAAAACCTCCAGCTGGACCCGGCCACCCCACACTCGGCGCGCGCACAGACGTGCTGCTCCTTATCTGATACGCTACTCCATGTTTATTTCTTCCGATACACGTTCAGTCCAACTTTCTCCTCGCGGTTTGGGATAGTGACGTTCCCCTCAGTCGAGGCAATAATGGTTGTCTTTCCCGAAGCGGAGGGTCCAAATTCTTTCGATAGATCCACTTTGATTGTTAACAGAGTTCCTTCAACCGTCATTTCTACGTTCTTCATGATAGTGGCCTCTCTGTGATGGACGAAGCGTGCGCACATTCTGTCAGAATAATATTGCAACCTCTACCGTGGGAACGGGAACAAGTCAATCGACGATAGCCCGTCATGCGTGGGCTTGGTCTGTCACCCTCCTGCACAGACCGGTCGGAAACCAGCGTTGGTGAGGATTCGGATGATTACTTCGCGCTGGTCGCCTTGAATTTCGATCCGTCCCTCTTTCACGGTGCCCCCTGCGCCACAAGCCTTCTGCATCTTTTTGGCGAGCCGTTCTTTTTCAGCCAGAGCGATGCCAGTGAAACCGGTGACGACCGTCACGGTCTTGCCTCCTCGATGGGCAGTCTGACGAATGACATCCACTCGCCCGCGATTCTTCTCCGGTGCGATAGGGTCCACGTCATGTGACAGGACATCAGTTTGCGCCTCCGGAGCCGGCGGCAGTTTCACATTCTTCAGTGCGGTGAATGGACCGTTCCATGCGATCGGTTCACCACTCGTAGGAATGCGCGTACTCTTGTTCATCCCGTCACTGTCCAAAAGGGGCCGAAGTGTCTTTCAATATCGTCAATGCCATGTGCACAGTGTTCACTCCATCTGCCATCCAAATCTGTCTTTCTTGAATAGTGCATTCCAACTGCATGCTGGGTTGGGCGAGTGTGGCTAGGGCACTGCTCGTTTCCGAGGGCAGATTCACCACAGCCAGATTGTTCAACCGCCCGAGCGTCATGAAGTGTTTTTCCCACCAGTGGTCGGCTCCACGACCTCCGTAGGTATAGGTGTAAACCTGTTTCGCGCGACCGCAAGCCCGGCGTAGAGTTTTCTCTTCCGGTTGGCCCACCTCGATCCAGAGGTCGATAGTGCCTGTCAAATCCTTACGCCAAAGCGCTGGTTCCTCTTCGGTACTCAGCCCACGGCCGAATGACAGGGTTTCATGTGCGTGGAGGACAAAGGCCAGCAACCGCACCATCATGCGCTCGTCGGTTTCAGACGGATGGCGGGCTAGGGTGAGTGCATGGTCCCCATAGTACTGGCGGTCCATGTCGGATATCTGCACAGCCGCTTTAAAGATCGTAGCGTTCAAGGCCATAGATTCGTCGCTCGGTGATTCTAGAAATTCAGGAGCCGCTAGAGTCGGTCGGTTGCTCACGAGTCTTTGTATGCGATACACCATACTTCGACTGCACCGTCCGGGGGCGTTTTTCGAAAAAATGTGAGCTGGTTTTCACGCTCGAGTCGTGGGGAGAATAGCCGATCGGGACCATTCATTCCGTCCACCCATACCGCTCGACCATTTCCCTGAGGATGATTCCCAGTGTGATGCGATGCAGCAGATCGCCGGGATGAGAACCACTCATGAACGTGCGGTAAAGGGCAAAACACACATCTCCTATCCAGAGAAACCAGCGGATGGCTACCTGGTGCGCCTGCGTAATTCCGCGAGATGGGCAAAGGGCGTGAAGGTCGAAGGGCGCTCTTGCGTCCGGCTCACTGGCGCCTCAATCGACGGGTCCGCTACCTGATTCCGCTGATGCTCATTGTCGTGACAATAGAGGCAGAGCAACTCCCAGTTGCTCCCGTCTGGGGGATTGTTGTCGTGGTTGTGGTCCTTGTGATGGACTGTGAGCTGGCTCAGCTTTTTGCCGCTAAATTCGCGTCCGCAATGTGCACAGATCCATGGAAACATTTTGAGGGCTTGCTCTCGATAGGTTTGCTGCAACTGAGCTTGGGTACGCCGTGCCATGCGAGCCTCGAAGAGGATGGCGATGCGTTATGAAATTATTCTACAACACCCTTGAGCAAAGCGACTATGCGTGGAGCCGCCTGAGCTATAGGCCGCAACTAAATGAGTTGTGTGCAAGGCCAGGAGAATATCCGAATGGTTGGTTTGACCCATCCTGCTTGCTGCGCCTCCGCCCTCCAGGCCGTGACCGCGCCGGCGACCTTGTCGCGTTGCGCTGGTTCGAGCGAAGTGAGGATCACACTGTTTCCTCCTGCATAGAACGAACCCCCTTCCGTGGATCCCGATTGCCCTGTCCCAACCGTCTCGGGAATTTCGGTATAGGCCTTGACCCCGCACTTGCGCAATAACTCATGCACGGGTTCCTTCAGTGCAGTACGAAACACGATCATCAACATGTCCATTGAGTAACCTCGAAGAAGGTGAGAATTCAATATAGCAGGTTCCTAAGAGATCTTGATAGGCGCTTGTGAAGGTCACCGGGGGAAGGGACAAATCAGACACCAATTTGTCTAGCTGTTGCTCACAATTAGTTTAACTCGCGAGCAGCACATCTCGATCGTTCGATTCTTTCAACGTATACATTCTGCGGGCTCCAAATTCATAAAATCGGCTAGGAGGACAAGTAGCAGCTTGTGTCTTTGGCTTTCAACTTCTCATTCCTACATTCCTCTTTCACAACAATGCCTTGGTCGGCTGGCTCTTTCCTGGTAGGGTAACTGTATTGACCTTGAATGTCATATATGGCCATCTTACTGATTGATGACTCACAGGATGATTGTCTGCTGGTCGGGGCCTACCTGAAGTCAGCTAACTACGTCGTCGTTTCAAAGAACTCGGCAAAAGAGGCATTGGATTACTTAAAGGGGTTGAGTGATGGCAAACCGCTGACCCCAATCGATCTGATTTTGCTCGATGTTAGGATGCCAGGGTTCGATGGACTCGATACCTGCACGCGAATTAAATCCATGAAGACATTTGAACTGGTTCCAATCCTCATGGTCTCGGCAGATACAACCCCTGGCACGATTCAATTGGCCTATAGACGAGGGGCTACCGATTATATCCGAAAGCCGGTCATCAAGGCCGAGCTGTTAGCCAAGGTCGCAATGGTATCCAAAATCCAAGAAGACAACAACCACCGAACACAGTCCCACAAGATGGCGTGCCAGAGTGCTAATAACCGGGTCCCCGCGACAATCGACGACGTTACCGGCATTATGAACTGGTGGGGCTTCGATGAGCTCTTCGAGCTGGAGTGGGGACGCGCAGCACAAGAACACAAGCCGATGTCGCTGCTCTTCTTTACCTTGGAAAACTTTAAGGCCTTTAACGACACCTATGGATATGCCACGGGTGACGAATGCCTACAAAGAATCGCCCAGGCTGCGAAAGAGACATTGACGCAGACAGGCCAGATCGTGGCCCGGTATCGGGGAGCGGAGTTTGTCGCGCTGTTATGTGATACAGGTGTCGAGGATGCGAAGGAGATCGTAGAACATCTCCAGACAACCTTCGAGGCCTTGGATCTTGGTCCAATCATTGCTTTAGGGACGGCAACCGTCAATCCCAGTGAAGGTACTTCCCGTGCGGATCTTCTCACGTCAGCTAAGAAGGCAGTTCCCAATCGGAAGTAGAAGACAAGCAATCCCGTCAAGATTGCTGCCTCTTACTTTCGTCCTCTGGTAGAAAATCCTGGATTTTCGGCCAGAAGGACCCCCTCTTCACGTCCCGATCCAATCAACTGCGTGCACGTAACTCGCGAACGCCGCGGCCGAGCTTACGCCGGATGAGCGTCCGTAGAGTCACCCCATCAGCATAGCCGACTTGATGGGCGATCTGGTCAATACTCGTGCTGGTCGTTCGCAGCAGGTGGACGGCATGCTCGACGCGAAGATCCTGAAAGAAGGCGAGCGGAGATTTGCCCAAAACAGACTGCAGTCGGCGCGCCAGGGTCCGTTCGCTCGTGACGGCTGCGCGAGCCGCTTCACTGAGCGAGAAGCCGTCGGCCAGCTGGCGTCGGGCCCATCGTTCAAAGCGTTCGACAAGCGGATCTGAGTGTGCAAGGTGGTTGGGAATTGCGAATGCCGCCTGCGATGGTCGCGGATCGACTACGAGGTAGCGGGCGGTCAGTGCTGCCAGTGCCGGGCTGCGACGACGTACTAGCCACAAGGCGAGGTCAAGGTGTGCGAGCGCAGCACCAGCAGTGACGAAGCGCGATGAGCCGACAAGCATATGCGATTCCTCTAGGACAACATGCGGATACCGTTCACGAAAGAATGGGGCAAGCCACCATGTCGTGGTCGCACGCTGTCCGTCGAGCAATGATGTGCCGGCGAGAACGAACGTTCCTGTACAGGCGGCACCGACCAATGTGCCGTTGTCAGACCAGCGATGCAGGAGCCCTTGCGCATCGATGATGTCTCGTCGCTGAAGCGCAACGCGCAGGGTTTCAGGCATCTTTGAGCCGATCGCCGGTACGAGCACCACGTCCGGACGTGCCAGTCGCATCGCCGGTCGAATTGGCACCGAAAGCCCTTGACTCGTGTG
>DATDFW010000542.1:0-11296 GCA_036522375.1 Nitrospiraceae bacterium | reverse complement strand
CCCATATTACTTACCCACCTCAATCAGCCAGCGTGGGTTCGAGTCCAAATCAGCGTACTAGTTCAAGGCCTCTCTCTCATTTCCCCTCTCACCGTATCCACCCTCCAATGTCGTGTCGCGAGAGGATGGCTAGATTCTATTGATTACGGGTGTCTATCGTTCTATCGCATTCGCTTGACTACAAGCGCAGCCCAGTACTAGCCTGCTGTAAGACTTTCCCCAGTCGGTCGACTCTTGATTCGTACGCTTTCTACCGAAGGAGTTGTATGGCCTCTCGGCGACAGACCATGTCCGTTTCTCAACCGTCGATCCTGGCAGAGCAGCAGCGTCTTGCGGAGGACGCGCAGAGGCAGAGCCACTGGAAACGCTGGGGGCCCTATTTAAGCGAACGAGCGTGGGGAACCGTGCGCGAGGACTACAGCCCCTATGGTACAGCCTGGGAATCGTTCCCGCACGACCAGGCACGGTCCCGCGCCTACCGCTGGAATGAAGACGGCCTCGCCGGCATCTGCGATCGTCATCAACTCATGTGCTTTGCCGTTGCCTTGTGGAATGGACGCGATCCTATTTTAAAGGAACGTCTGTTCGGTCTCACCGGTAACGAAGGCAATCACGGCGAAGATGTGAAGGAGTATTATTTTTATCTCGATTCGACGCCCACGCATTCCTACATGAAGTATCTCTACAAGTATCCTCAGGAGGAATTTCCCTATACTCAACTGGTCGAGGAAAATCGGCACCGAGGGCGCCAAAACTCGGAGTTTGAATTGATCGACACCGGCGTCTTCCATGAGAACCGGTACTTCGATGTGTTTGTGGAGTATGCCAAGGCGACGCCGGAAGATCTCTGCATCCGTATCCAGGTGGTCAATCGCGGCCCTGCGCAGGCGGAGATCACACTGCTTCCGACCCTGTGGTATCGCAACACCTGGTCCTGGGGATCCGATATCCGACGTCCCCGTTTCAAGCAGGGGGAATCGAGAGGGCAGATGAGCGTCATCGAGACGCAACATGAGTACTACGGCCTGCGTCGATTACTCTGTGAGGGGGAACCCACCCTGCTCTTCACAGAAAATGAGACCAACACCCGCCGTCTCTACGGCGATCAAGACGGTGCTCGGTATGTGAAAGATAGCTTTCACGATTATGTCGTGCTGGGCGAAAAAGGAGCGGTCAATCCGGATCACCTGGGCACGAAGGCCGCGGCTCAGTATGTGCTCGCGCTTCCGCCTGGGGAGACCAAGACGATCCGCCTGCGCTTTACCAATGAGGTGCAGACTCCGGAGTTCACTAAGGAGGACTTCGAGACAGTCTTTACCGAGCGTCTCCGAGAAGCCAATGCGTTCTATGACAGACTCGCACCAGCCACTCTTTCGGAAGACGCACGCAGAGTCCAGCGCCAGGCGTTCGCCGGTCTGCTCTGGAGCAAGCAGTTCTATCATTACGAGGTCAACCGCTGGCTTAAGGGCGACCCGATCATGCCGGACCCTCCGCACGAGCGCCTCGCGGGCCGCAATGCGGACTGGACGCATCTCTACAACGCTGATGTCATCTCCATGCCGGACAAGTGGGAGTACCCTTGGTACGCAGCATGGGATCTTGCTTTCCACTGCATTCCGCTGGCGTTAGTGGATTCGACATTCGCCAAAGAACAGCTCGTCTTGATGCTGCGCGAATGGTACATGCATCCCAATGGGCAAATTCCAGCCTACGAATGGGCGTTCGGCGACGTAAATCCGCCGGTACATGCGTGGGCGGCCTGGCGCATCTACAAGATCGACAAAAAACGCACCGGCGTCGGCGATCGCCGGTTCTTGGAGCGCGTCTTTCACAAACTGCTGTTGAATTTTACCTGGTGGGTGAATCGGAAAGACGCCGAAGGAAAGAACATCTTCCAGGGTGGCTTTCTCGGCCTCGACAACATTGGGGTCTTCGACCGGAGCGCCCCTCTGCCGACCGGCGGCCGTATTGAACAATCCGATGCGACAAGTTGGATGGGGATGTACTGCCTCAACATGCTGACGATCGCGCTGGAATTGGCCCGGGACAATCGGGCCTACGAAGACGTGGCCAGTAAATTTTTCGAACATTTCGTCTACATCTGCCACGCCATGAACAACATCGGCGGCGCGAAGATTGAGTTGTGGGATCGCAAGGACGGCTTCTTCTACGATGTCCTGCATCTGCCGAACGGGGATACGACACACATGAAGGTCCGCTCGATGGTCGGCCTGATTCCTTTATTCGCGGTCGAAACCCTCGATTCCGAACTCGTGGACAGTTTGCCTCGGTTCAAGCATCGGATGCAATGGTTCATCGAGAACCGGCCTGATTTTGCGCAGCATCTGGAGACGCAGTCTTACGACGGAGGCGTGCGGCGGTTTCTCTCACTTGTGAGTCGCGATCGGCTCAAGTCCGTGCTCCGGTATATGCTGGATGAAGAGGAATTCCTGTCTCCCTACGGTATTCGTGCGCTCTCACGCTATCACAAAGATCACCCCTATGTAGTCTCGGTGATGGGCCGAGAACATCGGGTGGACTATGAACCGGCGGAATCCAGCACAGGCTTGTTCGGGGGCAATTCGAATTGGCGTGGACCGGTATGGTTCCCGGTGAACTATCTCCTGATCGAGTCGCTGCAGAAGTTCCATTACTACCTGGGCGACCAATATAAGGTGGAGTATCCGACCGGATCTGACAGCCAATCCACGCTCTGGCAAGTGGCAGCCGAAATCTCGCGGCGGTTGACGCACATCTTTCTTCAGAATGCCGAGGGAAAACGTCCAGTGTTTGGCGACACGAGGCGATTCCAAGATGATCCGCATTGGCGCAACAACATTTTGTTCTATGAATACTTCCACGGGGACAACGGGGCAGGCATTGGGGCGAGCCATCAGACCGGCTGGACCGGATTAGTCGCAAAGTTGATCCAACAAAGTGGTGAGTAAGGCGGCACAGCTTGGTGGCTTCCTTGCTCGCGCAACGCGCGGGCTCAGAAAGAAATGAAGCGAGGTGCCGGACGTCCTTCTTGAAACCCGGAAGAAGCCGTGTTTGTCCGATGCGCACAGTGAGGGACAATCCAGCAACTCCCTTGTGTTAGGAAAGTGTGAGGTCAGAGATGTGAAAGCAAGAGACTCCTCGTTGCACGTGCGCAGTGGGGACCCACTCATTCTGCACCGCCCCGAGCGTGAGCAAAGATGAAGATTGAGAAAACCGATTGTCAGAATCTCGACCGAGCTCTGAGTCTCGAATGGCTCGAGACGAACGGGAGAGGGGGATTTGCTTCCGGCACAATCGCAGGCGCAAACACTCGCCGGTATCACGCACTTTTATTGACGGCGCGGAAACCGCCGAGTGAGCGGTTCGTCTTAGTCAATCACATTGAGGAATGGCTGGACATCGATGGGCAGGCGATTCCGCTATCAACGAATCTGTATCCGGGCGTCGTCCATCCGGCTGGGTATGAACAGGGTATTGAATTCTCAACCGACCCCTGGCCGACTTGGACCTTCGAATGCAACGGAGTCAGAGTTCAGCGGGAGATTCTGTTGATCTACGGTCGCGATATCGTGATGGTGGGATGGAAACTGGTCGGTACGAAGCGCTCACGGGCCGTACTGCGGGTGAGACCGAAGCTCACCGGACGCGATTATCATGGGACGCACCACGAGAATGGAAGCCTTTCGGCGGAGGCTCATGTCAGGAATGGAATGGTCCTGTGGCATCCATATTCTGATCTGCCTCCGGTGAGGGCCTTCCACCTGGGAGAGTATCGCCATGAACCCCAGTGGTTTCGGCACATACAACTTCCAATCGAACGGCAACGGGGACTCGATGCTGAAGAAGACTGGTGGTCGCCCGGAGAGTTCACGTTCGATCTTGAGGCCGAACCCACTCAAGCGTTGGCCCTTACCAGCGAGGCTATCGATCGGCTCGACACCGTCGCCCTCGTCAAGTGCGAGAAGTCTCGCCGGGATGCGGTCCGGCAAGCCGCTCAAGCCGCACCGGCTACTGATGTTCTCGCCGGCGAACTGTGGCGTGCTTCGGAGATGTATTTTTCCGAACGAGGGCCGCGACACACGGTAATCGCCGGGTATCCCTGGTTTACCGATTGGGGCCGCGACACGTTCATCTCGTTGCCCGGCCTCTGCCTGGTCACCGGTCAATTGGAGGTAGCCTGGCAGATCATCGCCGCCTTCGCCGCACACGTGTCCGACGGCATGGTGCCGAACCGTTTTCCCGATACCGGTGAACAACCGGAATACAACACGATCGACGGGTCGCTTTGGTTTATCCATGCGATCGATCGTTACCTCGCAGTGTCAGGGGATGAGGGTCATGTGCGCGAGACCGCTTGGCCGGCCGTGAAACAGATTCTCGACGGTTACCGCAGAGGCACGCGATACGGGATTAAGATGGACGAGGATGGGTTGATAACGGGAGGAGTGTCCGACGTGCAATTGACCTGGATGGATGCCAAGGTCGGCGATTGGGTTGTGACTCCGCGTCGTGGGAAACCGGTGGAGATCCAAGCGCTCTGGGTTCGAGCCTTGGACGTAGGCGAGACGCTCGCGCGACGATTCGGCGAAGTCGACTATGCTGATCGGTGCCGGAATGACCGCAGCAACGCGATCGCATCGTTCCGCAAACGTTTCTGGTACGAGCAAGGGGGTTACCTCTATGACGTGGTCGATGGACCGGACGGGAACGATGCTTCTTTCCGTCCCAATCAACTCTATGCCGTTTCGCTGGTTGATGGACTGGTCTCGCGCGACCGTGCGCAACGAATGCTTCGTCTCGTCGAAAAGCAGCTTCTGACACCGGTCGGGCTCCGTACACTGTCACCGCACGATCCTCGCTATTGCGCTCGATATGAAGGCGACGTGGTGAAACGCGACGGTGCCTATCATCAGGGAACAGTCTGGCCCTTCTTGCTGGGTCCATTTGTCACAGCCTGGATCAAAACATTCGGCCGGACCGGCGCAGTACGGAACAAGGCCCGCGGCTTTCTCGCAGGCCTTGAAACCCATCTGCATGAGGCTTGTTTGGGCCACATTTCGGAAGTTTTCGACGCCGAAGCCCCGCACCTGCCGCGAGGCTGTTTTGCGCAAGCGTGGTCTGTGGCCGAACCCTTGCGAGTGCTCATCGAAGATCTCGGGGGCATCGCCGAAACTGCCCACCCAAAAGCACAGAGTTTCGCCAGAAGAATGACGGCGTGAAGGGTCGCGACATGCCGCGATCCGTTGCGATGAATTGCAACGCAGTGACACAAGACGTCAGCGGGTCCAGCGCAAGTGAGCTGGGGAAAATTTTTAGGCCATTTTGGCCCGGTCTTAAAATGCAAGACACTGTTCGTGACATGGCTCCTTACGGAATCTTTAGGCTAATTGCAAACGTCGATGAATAGCCGTCGGCGGTTGTCGTCGGAGTCAGCATGAGTTGCTCTCCACCACGCCGGAAGATCCAATCATGTTCGTTTCGTGTCGTGCGAAGTCCTTGCCCCGCATAGGGTGGGGTAGCGTGGACGCGATCTGTCAGCTGATCGTCGAAGTACAATTGCGATGTGAAATCGAAGCTCCGCCTTGCTATAGGCGCGGTGCGAATCTTGAAGTGCATGTGCACCGTCCGGCCTGGATACCAGCCAGGATAGACCGTGACGAACTGAACCGCGCCTCGCACATCGGTGACCTGATAGCCACGTAAAAATTTCTGGCCGACGCTGTTAATTGGAAAATCCCGTACATCCGAGTAGACGCCCAACGCATCGCAGTGCCAGATGTCCACCTGGGCACCCTGCAGCGGCTGACAGTCTCCGGCGGTGAGGCGCGAGACCAGCAGCGTCAGAACCAAGGGCGTTCCGGGCTTCACTCGCCCGTCGGCCGGATCTGAGCGAATGTCGGAACGATTCAATCGCTCGTCGACGAAAAACGGGCCTTCGGTTTGCTCTGGTCGAAACACACAGGAGGGGCTTTGCTCACCCGCGACGGCCAGCCTGGGAATCAGACCGCCGGTCATTAGCCAGGCCGCGCCTGTAGCGCCGAGAATAGTTACAACGTCACGTCGGGAAAGGAGAGGCCCTGCAGCGTGTTTCTCAGCTGTCATTGCTATTCTCCATACTTCGAGTGCATCAGCGTGCCGCGATCTAGTCGATAAGTTCCCAATCCGGATACCGTGCAACTTCCCACAGATGCCCATCCGGATCTTGGTATGAACTGGTGTAGGATCAGCATACCAGCAGTTTTGCTCGCGCCATCACCCTCGTCCACTGCTGTTTTCCTCGCGACTCTATGTCTGCGCATGAACTCTGTGGCGCTTCGCGCCTGACTCCAGTGCTCGAGAGTAAGAATATGACACAGGCTATATTTTGGAAGATGAGCTGTCAACTCTGAGTGGTATACTGCTCGCGACACCCACCCTTGCAGCAGATGTTGGTGGCAATGGACTATCCTGAGATTACACCCTTGCCTGGCTTATAGAAATGTCCTAGACTCTGGCTGCTGATCAGCCCTCCAGTCGGGGCGTCAATTTCGATGCCGCGTTCTCCCTCATGCCGAGGAGAAACACGCTGTGGCCAGGGCACGAGAACCTCATAGGGAAACAGCCACAGCACTTCGCCTGGAGGCGGAGAAACGGCTTCTGACGACCAGGCGCGACATTGGTGCCATGCCGCTCACGGATGTACAACGGATGGTGCACGAGTTACAGGTCCATCAGATCGAGCTGGAGCTGCAGAATGAAGAGCTGCACCGGGTGCAGGTGGAGTTGCAGGCCGCCCACGACCGTTATGCGGATCTCTATGACAGTGCCCCCACCGGCTACCTGACTTTGAATCCCAAAGGGGTGATCCTGGAGGCCAATCTACCGGCCTGTGCATTACTCGGGGTCAGCCGCAACGATCTGCTCGGAAAGCAAATTATAGGTTTTGTCGCAGCGAAGGATCAGCCCGCGTTTCAGGGTCACATTCGCGGGATTTTCGAAACAGGAGTCAGGCAGGCCTGTGATGTGGATCTCCTGCAGATGGGTGATGCTTCTGTCTCGGTCCAGTTCGAATCAGTTCCCGTTCAGGATGAGGCAGGTCGGTATACTTGTGCACTCACCGCTCTGTTGGATATCACGGAACGTGCACGCGCAGCAGCCGCGTTTCAGGCGTGGCGGCAGGGGCTTGAACGACAACGGAGTTTGGAAGAGCGGGTATGGCTTGGACATGATCTTCACGACGGAATTCTCCAGTCTCTTTATGCGATTGGCTTGGGTCTTGAAGCAGGCAAGATGTACCTCTCGGGGGCTTCGAACAAGGCTGCCGCCGCGCTGAATCATAGCATCGACGAATTGAACTCCGTGATGCGAGACGTGCGTGGTTTTATTGAAAAACTTGAAGTAGGGAATTCGTCAGACACCACTCCGCCTGCATTGGACCTGCCGACTTCGCTCCGCACCATGGCCGGAATTTTGGCTCGGCTTCATGGGCGACGTGTTCGTGTATCGGTCGACCCCGTTGCCGTAAGTGGACTTTCATATATGCAGAGCTTGCAAATACGCCATCTGGCCAAGGAGGCGCTCAGCAATAGTTTTCGCCACGCGAGGGCGACTGGAGTTCACCTTTCGCTTCGACAGATGAAGGACAGTATCCGCCTGACCGTACAAGACAATGGGAGAGGCCTCCGCAGGAAAAATGCGAAGGGAGACGGTCAGGGGTTCCTCACCATGACAGCGCGTGCCCGCAAACTCGGCGGAACCTTGTCGGTGCAGTCGAAACCTGCACAAGGAACCGTGGTTATCGTGGATCTTCCCAAGAACACCCGCACAAAAGAGTTGAACCCCGAGCGTTGACCTGCATGTGTTGTGAGATAAGGATGATGTGATGTCCAAGAAATCAGATCGACCTCCGAAGGTCACGACGCGGCGCCGGCGGGAGGAGGAAATCCTTCGGACCACCAGGGGCGACGTCGCGGCCATGCCGGTGAGGGACGTGCAACAGCTCGTGCATGAATTACAGGTCCATCAGATCGAACTGGAAATGCAAAATGACGAGTTCCGACGGACTCAGGTTGAACTCGAAGAAACGCGCAATCGCTATTCTGAACTCTTCGACTTCGCCCCATTCGGCTACCTCACACTGGATTTGCAGGGCGAGATTATAGAGGCGAACCTGCGAGCCTGCACGCTGCTCGGCTTGAACCGAAAAGATGTGGTCCATTGCCCACTGAGGCAGTTTATCGCGCCAGAAGGTGCGGAGATATTTCAGCGGCACTGCCAGGAGGTCTTGAAGACCGGCACGAAACAGGTCTGTCAGGTTCAATTTCTGAATAAGACCGGTGTCGTGCGGTGGACTCATTTTGAGAGTCTTGTGGTGGCCGATGAGTCGGGGCGTGTGATCGGCTGGAGAACGGCGTTCTTGGACATCAGCGCGCAGAAGCAGGCCGAGTACGACTTGTGCGAGCGGACTGAACAGCTTCGAGCCATTCTGGATCACAGTCCGGGACTGATCTTCCTCAAGGATCTGGATGGCCGCTATCTGCATGTCAATCAACAATTCGAACGGACCTTTCATCTTACCCGCCAGGACATCATCGGTAAGACGGATCAAGATATATTCCCGCCGGAGCAAGCCACCATGTTTCGTGACAATGACATCAAGGTCCTGAAAGCAGACCAACCGCTCCAGTTTGAAGAAGTGTCCTTTCACGATGACGGTCCCCACACCAGCATCGTGTCCAAGTTTCCGCTTCGACATCTTGATGGGACGCCGTATGCGGTATGCGGCATCACCACGGACATCACCCAGCGAAAGCAGGCGGAAGATTCGCAGAGGGAAAGTGAGGAACGTTATCGCAGCGTGTTTGAGAACGCCGTTGAAGGCATCTTTCAGACTACGCTCGACGGGAGGTTTGTCGCGGTGAATCCTGCGCTCGCGCGCATGTATGGCTATGATTCGCCGGATGACATGCTTGCCACGATTAAGAATATTCGCGGTCAGGCTTACGTGGACCCCGGACGTCGCGATGAATTAATTCGTCTGATGCAAACCCAGGGGTCAGTGACCGGCTTCGAGGCCTTGGTGTACAGAAAAAACGGCAGCTTTATTTGGATTTCTGAAAACGTACGAAGCCGGCGCAATCAAGCTGGAATGCTTATCGGATATGAGGGAACCGTGGAGCATTTGACGGAGCGCAAACTCGCGGAAGAACGTTTGCGCGCCACGCTTGAGCAAGTTCGCATGTTGAGTGGGAGACTCGCCAAGGTGCAGGAAGCGGAACGAGCCCGTATTGCTCGAGAGTTACACGATGAATTAGGCGTTGGGCTTACGTGCCTCAAAATCGATCTCTCACGCCTGTGTATGGCAATAGAGACCGAGAAGACCATTCCCAAGAAAGCCGAGGATAAGATCCGATCTATGGTCGAACAGGTCGATGCAACCATTGCTTCCGTGCAACGACTGGCCACCGAACTGCGTCCTGCCATCCTGAACGACTTGGGAATCGTCGCGGCCCTCGAGTGGCAGTGCCAGGATTTTCAGAAGCGCACCGGTATTCCCTGCACCTGTGTCACCAATGCGGACGATATCGCGATGGAACCGGAGTTGGCTACAGCGCTTTTCCGCATCTGCCAGGAAGCCCTCACCAACACGGCGCGGCATGCCCAGGCCACAGCGGTGACGGTCAGGTTAGAAGCGCGAAGCGATTTCCTACAGCTTGTGGTGGCCGACAATGGTCTAGGGGTGTCTGAGACGACAGTCTCGAACCGCCAGTCGCTGGGCTTGCTCGGGATGCGCGAACGCGTCGCTCAATTTGGTGGAGAAATTACGATCCAAGGTCAGCGCGGAACGGGCACGAGCGTCACGGCATGTTTGCCGCGGTGCCAACCTCGAATCTGACTCTATGGGAGGATCCCGTGTTAAAAGTTCTTGTAGTGGATGATTTTCCTCTCTTCCGAAGAGGGGTGAAGGATCTCGTGATTGAGGGCTTTCAGGGCGCAAAAATCGGCGAAGCTAGTAATTCTCACGAGATGCTGGAGTTGCTCAGACGAAAACCATGGGATGTGGCGGTGCTGGATATCAGCATGCCAGGGATGAACGGCCTGGATGCTCTCAAACAAGTGAGACAGGAGTTCCCGAACCTGCCGGTGCTGATTCTCAGCATGTATCCTGAAGATCAATATGCGATCCGGATGTTCAAAGCCGGCGCCGATGGTTATCTCAATAAATGCAGCGCGCCTGAGGAACTGGTGAAAGCGATTAAAAAGGTGCACGAGGGCGGCAAATATGTGAGCCCTGCACTGGGTGAGACCCTCGCCTTCACCGTCAATCCCGGCGCCGAAAAGGATCCGCACCACTTATTGTCGGATCGGGAATACGAAGTGCTGTGCCTCATTGGCTCGGGAAAAACCATCAGTCAGATCGCCGAGGCGATGAATCTCAGCGTCACGACAATCAGCACCTACCGGGCACGAATTCTCGAAAAGATGCGTATGAAGACCAATGCAGAGCTGGCCCGGTACGCGATACAAAAGGGGCTTGTGGAGTAAGCATGTTGAGCACGGATTCCCACTCTCGCCGACTTCCTCGCTGAACACCCCGTCCTCGAAAGACAGCGGGCATGCCGCCCGTGTCATCTGTCGTACAATTCATGACATCGCTGCTTGGATCGTTTCGACAATAAAATCCTACTCCGTTCGATAGGGGTTGACCCACGACTCAGCTATAACCACGCTCTAACGAGCAACGAATAGATCTCACATAGGCAATGGCACTCTCCTCACACCCTCCTCGAGACAACGAGACCAGTCAAACGAAAATCCCCTTTATCGCCGAAGAGGAGCAGGCAATGACACAGACATATAACCCCAACATAGACTCCGTCATTTATGATGAAGTGATGAGTCTCGTGTCCTGCACCCTCGACGAGCTGGCTCAACGGTTGCCGGGCTATTCGTGGGCACAAGTGTTCGCCGCCGTGGATAGGCTCAGCCGGCGAGGCACCCTGAGGCTCGGCCGTACCAGTCGTTTCGGCTATGTCCTGTCCGTCTCTCCAAATCCTCTCGGGCCAGACCATCATGAGCCTGGAGGAGCCAGGAGTGGTGTGGATGGGATGGGCGATTCAATCCTTGCCACAAACAAGGTAGACATTCAGGAGTGAGGAATAGGCCAGATATGGCGTGTGACCAAGAATATGCTCAGAGATGGGAGTCAATGCGGGAGGGATTTTACGATTCCGTAACGGAAGCGAAATGCCTCCTTAATCGTGCGTCGATACGGTGTTGTCGTGCACATTGAGAGCTGGCGGAAGGCTGAGACAGC
>DATDFW010000541.1:0-9197 GCA_036522375.1 Nitrospiraceae bacterium | reverse complement strand
ATGACTTGATCTTGGCATAGAGGTCGCCGAGCCCGTTATCGGGATCGACCCCCAGCCTTTTGAAGGTCTCACCATACTTTTCAAAGACATCCTTATAGTACACGGTCACGGCATGACCGAAGATCTTGGGGTCCGAGACCTTCATCATGGTGGCTTTCATATGAAGCGAGAACAGGACACCTTTTTTTTGAGCGTCTTGGATCTGTTCTTCTAGAAATGTGCGTAGCGCACGACAGCTCATGAAGGTGGCGTCGATCACTTCACCAGCCTGCAGCGCCACCTTCGGCTTGAGCACTGTCGTCTTCTCATCTTGGCCGACGAACTCGATCCGTGCATCGGTCGCTGTAGTCATCGTCATTGACTTCTCATTGGACCGGAAGTCCCCACCCTTCATATGGGATACGTGGGTCTTGGAATCCGGACTCCAAGCCCCCATCTTATGCGGGTGCTTTCTGGTATGGGCCTTCACGGAGAGAGGCGCCCGGCGATCGGAGTTACCTTCACGCAGCACCGGGTTGACGGCACTGCCCTTGACTTTGTCGTACCGCGCTTTGATGTCCTTCTCCACGTCGTCTTTCGGATTCTCAGGATACTCGGGAAGCTTATAACCTTGTCCCTGCAGCTCCTTGATCGTCTCCTTCAATTGAGGAAGGGAGGCACTGATGTTCGGCAGCTTGATGATATTCGCTTCCGGCTTCTTAGCCAATTCACCCAATTCGGCCAGCGCGTCCGCCTGCTTCTGCTGCGGTGTCAGATAGTCGGGAAACACGGCGAGAATACGTCCCGCCAATGAGATATCCCGCAATTCAACGTCCACGCCCGCAGCCTTGCTGAAGGCATTGATGATCGGCAGAAACGAATAGGTCGCCAACATGGGCGCTTCATCGGTCTTGGTATAGATAATTCTGGACGCTGCGGTTGCCATAATGTGTTCCTCTTTCAGTTTCGTATTAGTTCAGCGCATTTAATGCCGAACCTGCCTTAAACCACGCAATCTGTTGCTCAGTCATGCTGTGGTTCGCCTGGATCGTGAGTGTTCTACCGTCCGCCTTGTGAATAGTGACTGGCACCGGTTTTCCAGGAGCCAATGCGCTCAAACCCGTCACACTGATGCGATCCTGCTGGTCGATCTTCTCGTAATCCTTCGGATCAGCGAAGGTCAACGCCAAGATCCCTTGCTTCTTCAGATTCGTCTCGTGAATTCGCGCAAAACTTTTCGTAATGACTGCACGCACATTCAGGAATCGAGGCGACATCGCTGCATGCTCGCGGCTGCTCCCCTCGCCATAGTTCTCGTCGCCGACCACGATCGATCCAATGCCCTTGGCCTTATACCGGCGGGCAATTTGTGCCATGGTCAACCCCGTTTCGCCCGTCAAGACATCCGTACCTTTGCCTGGTTCCGGGGAAAACGCGTTGTTCGCACCCAGGAACATGTTGTCGCTGATCTTGTCCAAATGGCCGCGGAACTTGAGCCAGGGCCCGGCCGGAGAAATATGGTCCGTCGTTGTCTTGCCCTTGGTCTTGATCAAGAGAGGGAGCTTCTCAAAGTCCTTGCCGTCCCAGCGGGGGAAGGGCTGCAATAGTTGTAGCCGTTCGCTGGTCGGGGGAACTTCGACGGTCAAGCCTTCGCCGTTGGCCGCCGGTGCAACATATCCTTCCTCACCCTTCGCGAAACCCTTGGCCGGAAGTTCCTCACCTTGTGGCGGCTGGAACTTGAACTCCTTGCCGTCCGCTCCCTTGATATTCTGATGAACAGGATCAAAGGTCAAATCACCAGAGAGGGCAAAGGCGGTCACAATTTCAGGACTTGCAAGGAATGAAAGCGTTTCATTGATGCCGTCGTTCCGGCCGGGAAAGTTTCGGTTGAAGGAACTGACGATCGAATCCGCTCTGCCCTTCACGCCATCAGCTCGCTTCCACTGCCCGATACAGGGGCCACACGAATTGGACAACACCGTACCGCCCAACTTCTCAAATGTGTCCAGGAATCCGTCGCGCTTCATCGTATGATAAATACGCTCTGAACCAGGCGACACGAGGAACGATGTCTTCGCTTTGAGCCCGGCCTTCAGCCCTTGCTGGGCAATGTGGGCCGACCGACTGATGTCTTCGTAGGATGAATTGGTGCAGCTTCCGATGAGGGCCGCCTTGAGTTCAACCGGGTAACCTTTCTCCTTGGCTTCCGCCGCCAGCTTGGAAATGGGGCGCGCGAGATCCGGCGTATGAGGTCCGACGACATGGGGTTCGAGCGTTGACAAATCGACTTCGACGATCTGATCGTAGTATTTATCCGGAGATTGAAGGACTTCCGGATCCGCAACCAGCAACGATCTATTGGCGATCGCAAGGTTGGCCAGATCGGCCCGATCCGTAATGTTCAGATAGGCGACCATCTTCTGGTCGAAGGGAAATACCGAGGTCGTCGCGCCTAGTTCTGCACCCATGTTGCAGATCGTTCCCTTACCAGTCGCGCTGATGGATTCTGCACCTGGCCCAAAGTATTCGACGATCTTGTTCGTCCCGCCCTTTACCGTGAGCAAGCCGCAGAGGTACAGAATCACGTCCTTTGGAGAAGCCCAGCCACTCAACTTACCGGTCAGATGAATGCCGATCAGTTTCGGATGGAGGACTTCCCATGGCAGACCAGCCATCACTTCGCCGGCATCGGCGCCACCGACACCGATCGCCAATCCACCCAGCCCACCGCCATTCGGCGTATGTGAGTCAGTTCCGATGATCAAACTTCCCGGAAACGCATAATTTTCCAATACCACTTGGTGAATGATCCCCGCGCCTGGCTTCCAGAAGCCAATACCATACTTCTTGGCCGCCGAAGCGAGAAAATTGTAGACTTCCTTGTTCTCGTCCACCGCGCGGAGTAGGTCCTTCTCAGAACCCATCTCGGCCCGAATCAAGTGATCGCAATGAATGGTGCTTGGGACAGCCGCTTGTTTCTTGTTGGCCTGCATGAACTGCAATATAGCCATTTGGGCCGTCGCATCCTGCATGGCCACACGATCCGGCCGCAGCGCCAACATGGCCTTACCACGCTCCCACGTCTGGTTTTCGAAGTTGTCCGCGTGTGAGACTAGCACCTTCTCCGACAGGGTCAGACCACGGCCGAACTTCTTCCTGGCCTTGGCGAATACCTCCGGCATCCTTGCATATAGATTCTTGGCAAGTTCCATCGACATGATTGTTCTCCTCGACCGTGAGCTGACCGCTTCTTATTCCAACGGCGGGACTTCCCGTCTTTTTGGCGCCGCATAGTTGACAAGGTAATCGAACAGCCGGATCAAGCGGCTATCCTGACGCTTCTGATCCACCCAATGCCCGATCAACCCGATCGTGCGTGAGAGAATGAAAAAGCCATTCAAACTGTCAACCGGGAATCCAATATCGACGAGGACCGCTGCCATCGTTCCATCCACGTTCAGAATCAGGTTGTCCTTTTTCACCGAGGTGATTTTTTCGACCTCAAGCGCAAAATCAAGACAGGGAGTCTTGATATTCAAACTCTTGACATACCCGACCAACTCCTTCACACGCTTGTCCGGATTACGCACGCTCTTGACGCGATGGCCAATCCCCGGTACCGGCCCGACGTTCTTCTTCATGTAGGTGAGGAACTCGTCCACGGACATCTTGTTGTCGACCGCATATTTAAAGTAGCGCCCGGCATCGGTCACAGCACCACCGAAGCGAGGACCGATCATGATGAGTCCAGCGGCAACCGACTGGGATAGACCGATCCCGGCACAGGCCGCGATAATGGTCCCTAAAGCTCCACTGACACAGGGGCCATGGTCTGCGGAGAGCATCATGATGCGCTTGACGATTTCAGCTTCTTGCTTGGAAATCAGGCGCTTGTCCCACAATAGTCCGACAACATGAGGAATCTCGTAACCTTTGTTGATGAGTTCGGAAGCAGGGTACCCATCGTAGCAGGGTTCGTCGCCACGGTCATCGCTGATCGTGGTGCGAATCAATGGGGCAACCATGACTTCGTCCGCCTTGATCGCCTCTTCAATACTCTTCGGCAACTTCGGCAGGACAGCCGGTTCGACCGGCTCTTTAACCTGGCCCGATTTCAATAGGGCGTGGTACGTGTCCTTGACCGCCGGACCCAAGGCGCCGAATGTCGCAGGCACAATCGCACCGGCCCTCTTAAGCGCGTCAGACTTGGCACGGGCCGATCCTTCACCTTTCAGACCTTCCTTGGCGCCGGCATGGCCGAACTTCATGCCTTTCGGCAAACTTTCCTGACAGAAGCCGGACACAACGGCAATTAACTGCACCCGCCGCTTCTTTGCTCCATACCACTCGGCAGCTCTCTCTTCGAGGTCGCCGCCCATTTCGCCGACGATGACGACTGCCTTCGTTTGTGGATCGTTCTCGAACATTTCGAGATAACTGACGTAGTCGGTTCCCGGATAGGCATCGCCTCCGATTCCGATGGCCGTGGTAATACCGTCGGCAAACTGCGAACAGATCCAAATAATCTCGTTGGAGAGACCGCCTGATTTGGTAATGACGCCGAACGAGCCTTCGCGATAGAGCTTGGAAAGCACGAGGTTATCAAAGGCACCACCAATGACACCCAATCGGCAAGAGCCGGCGGAGACAATGCCGATCGACGAAGGACCATTGAACACCTTTCCGAGTTTGGTCGCATGACGGCCCAGGATCTTGGCATCTTTTTCCGGCACACCCTCGGTGATCATAGACACCACCTTGATGTGCGGGTCATCCAAGGCTTCCATCCCACCTTTCATAGCCCGATCTGCGCCAATGTAAACCAGACTGGTGTTGATCTGTGGATGGTGCTTCGTGGCTTCCGCGACGGTCTTATAGATGGGAACGGCTAGTAAGCCACTGCCGTAAGGAATCTCATTTGTTTTCCAGGCGTCAGGAGGATAGACGAAGGCCAGAACGTTCAACGAGCGTTTGATCAGATAGCAAAATTCGGCCATTCGGCGCGCGGCATTCACACCTGCGACACCACCTTGGATGACTACATAGGTATCTTTATTTGCCAGGATACTCATCAGGATCTCCCCTATTCGCACAGAGGTACATGGAACGCTACACTCAGAGGGACACGGCTCCCTGATACATCTGGTAACCTATTTCGATCATCTCGTGTGTTGAAGCGCTTGATCGACAATGTCGGTGAGCGGGGTATGGCGGTCAAAGACGTTGATGTCGAACCCTTCGTCCTTAAGCGCACGCATCGCATCGAGACCCTCATTTTCACGTGGGCCACCACGACGCACCCAGATCTTAACGCCCTTGAGCTTCCCTTCGGACTTCGCCTTGCGGAATCCGTTGATGATACCGCCGAACGTCTTCTTTACATCGGTGAAATTGGCAATCGCGCCGCCGACAATGATGTTCTTGATCCCGGGCAACGAGCATACCTTATCCGTCAGTACTTCAACCGCCCAGTCCGGTGGATCGCCGGAATATTCGGCGTAATTGGCCAACTTGCCACCGCGTGCGACAACCGCGTCGGAATAATACACGCTGGCGCCACCACCGGCCGGCAGCATAGCCGTATCGCCACCGGGGATCTCAATGAACTTTACGGAGCCTTTGATCTTGGAGTCAACCGCCATGACTTCCATCTCGTTCTTGGAATAGGCACGGCCGAACTCGGCCGCAAAGGCAAAGTTCCAGTCCGGGTGCCGGAACTTCGCATCAGCATCAAGCAGCGTCACCGCATCCAACGCAATCAGTTCATGATCCTGCTCTCGCAGGACCACGGGGTTTACTTCCAAGTACTGTGCATCTTCACTATCAAAACAGGCAAACATCTTGCCCGCAAAGTCACCCATCTTCTTGGCCAAGGGACCGGTGAAGCCCGCATCCTTGGCCAGCTTTTCAAACGCGTCCGGCGAGGAGTCCTGTCCGATCTCCAATGACAGGCGCTTCACGCGATCCCAATTCGATTCGACTTCAATGCCGCCGCAATTGGCGATCAGAACGTCCGTCCCTTCTCGGGTGGATTTCACGGCACAATAATATTCCTCCTTATGAGGAATCATTTCAGACACGATCACTTGGGCTACAGTGATACTGCCGACATGGCGACCGATCATCTCCCGAGTTGCCGCTTCTGCCTCCTTGAGATCCAAACCCACCTTCACCAAGCCCAGCTTGAACCGTGAGCCGAGCGCTTCATGTGCCTTGACCACCAACTTGGATTTCCTAAGCCATTCATTGGCTTGACCGAGTTTCGTCAACTCCTCGACCGATGTGACGACGACATAGTTGGGGACTGTGATGCCCCATTTCTTCATCAGGCCCATCCCAGGACCTTCGAGGACCTTCGCCATGACGTCACTCCTTGAGAGAAATAGTTGAATAATAATAAGGGAGGTGGATTCTAACCAAATCAGGTGGAGGACTCAATATGTCAGAGGAACTAGCCTTTTTCAGATCAAAAGACCTAGCGGCGAGAACGGTAGACTAACTGCAATCTAAGTGCATGAAAATATTTGGCAATCACCATCTATCTTTTTAATTACTTCCCTGTTGTACCGCACAAATCATCTCATAAGGCGGTGGGATTGGCAGGCCGGACAAAAAAAAGAACTGCGTTCACTCTGGAGACGGCAAATCATCCGTCCGCAACGGTTCGGACAAGGTTGACCTTCTTTGCCATAGACGAGATGACGACGCTTGTATCGACCTTCCGTACCATCCGGTGCATAGAAGTCCTTCACGCTTGACCCACCGCACGAAATTGCCTCGCGAAGCACCGTTTGCATGGTGTCATAGAGTGTGATGATCGTGTCCCCGCGAAGCCGATTCACCTCACGGTTCGGATGGAGCCTGGTGCGAAAGAGAATTTCGTTCGCATAAATATTCCCAATTCCCGCGATCACCTGCTGATGCATCAACAGCGGCTTCAGTCGTCCACGCCTGAGTTGCATGAGACGGACAAACTCATCGCGCGGCACCGTGAGGGGATCGACCCCAAAACGGCGAGCACGGTAGTCCGCCAGACCTGCTCGATCAAGCAAGGAAATCCGTCCGAACCGTCGTGGATTCCAATAGCGCAGTTCTGATTCACGCCTCCCCATGAACAACATGCGGACATGCACGTGCTGAGGATATTTTGTCTGCGTCGTGCGGAAGAGTAACAGGCCCGTCATGCCAAGCTCTGCAACGATGTATCTGGTCTCATCCTCTCTTTCCAACTCCAGCGCGACGCTTTTGCCGTATCGCTCCACACCTTTCAGTACCGCACCGTAATACCAGGAGAGCGTGGTCAATCCTTCCCGAACAATATCTGCACGTTCAACCAGACACTCGTTGAGCTGCGCGCCAAGTAGGTGAGTCCGTAATTGCCGGGCAACAACTTCGGCTTCAGGCAATTCCGGCATCGGGAGAGATCCTTCTTAAAAATGGGCGCCCTATGTGCCACGTGATCGTGGATTAGGCCATAGGCAGCACAGGGAAGGCAATGCAAGCGGAGACGCGCAGAATAGCGGCAGGAGCAGGTTCCCCTGTGACCGGCGGTTACACGGTGGTGGCTGGAGGTGACGCATGGTTCTTCATGCCCGCCACACGAGCTTCGCGAAGAAGCCGAACCTGGGTGATGGCTTCCTCGAGGTTGGGGAGAGGCATGGCGCCGGGCCGGCGTTCCGTGACCAATTTCAGAGTCTCGGCATACGTCATCCCTTCGACACAACAGAGATAGGCCATCACGACCGAGACCGACCGGCCCATACCGGCGCGGCAGCAGACCAAGACCCGACGTTTTGACATATGACGTTCGACCCAACTGACGGCTCGGTCCAGCAAGAGCGGCTTAGCTTCGGCATATTCTAAAAATGGAATCCTGCAAGAGGTCAATCCATCCGGAGACTCCAATGTATACTCAGCGGCAACGAGGAGCAGGGCGCCGATCTTTAACGGCGGGGCCTTCGCATCGTGGATATTTCCGACCAACAGAGTCTCGGTGATAAGGTGCATGACGCTCTCAGTATAAGCAGGTCGGTTGTCAGGTCAAGGGAAAACCAAACTCGTATCCGGTTGCGGTTGCTTTCATGTGAACGCTATACTGATGAACCTACAATGTCGCCAACTTCTGCACCAGGAGCTTTCCCGATGCCCAGTATAACAGTGAAAGAAGTTGAAACCAGACTCGGATCTGTTCAATGCGCCATTTGCAAAGGGTCAAGCTTTGGAATTGATCGACGGTTTTCGCAATCTGATGGTGAATGGCGTGGGGTCTGCAAAAAATGCTACTATAGTTTTCCTGTCTATACGGATATGGAATTCTACCTGCGCACACAACCGGACATCCCCTTCCGGCTCAAGGAGATGTCCTGTCCGATCTGTAATCTCAAAGGGGTGAGCCTGGATTTTCGCATCACGATGTCCGTCCGCGAAGCGATCTATTTCCTGACGTGTGGGAACTGTAAGCGAACCTTCCCTCAACAATCCTTCCTGGAAGCCTTCGAATAAATCCCACTTTTGCCCTGGCCCTTAGTGTATACTTTCACTATGAGTGACACACCCAAGAGTCCCGCCAAAAGCCCCGAAAGTCCCGTTCCCGAGAGGGTGCCCAGGGTAAGGAAAGAAATCCCACTCGTGTCAGTTCCCAACGATCGTGACATGATCGCCGAAGAGATGGCGGAGATGTTCGATGAGGACCGAGTCTCGCATCAGCATGGGAGTTCGGAACCGGAAGCAGATTAGCGGCTGTTTCAAAAGCCTCCCAGCATCATACCTACAATATCTGGCTTTTAAGATGCATCAGGCTGGCTTATCACATCCTTGCCAACTCGGTCACACGACCCGGAACCCCAAATGCGTCCTTGACCTGTGACTTCTCCTCTCAGAGGACCCTCGTTTGCCCGTCCTCAAGCTAATTAGTCGGTCGGATAATGTCCACCACTCCTTCTGATGGAATTCTTCCCAACGTTGCCCCCTCCTTCCGCTTTAATCCCTCGATCCGAACGATCGTTCCACGCCGGCAATCATCCCAAGCTGCATTGGTGTCAGACTCTGCCCGATCAAGTCGCCCAACCTCCGACCGACCCAGTTCGTTACAGAGCCATGCTCTCGTATCGCCCTTTAATTCTCGCAGTTCGCTCACGACCCGGAAGGTCTGCGGGCTCCGCATCGCAATGGTGCGACCGTCTGTACGCAACAGCAGATAGGAGAACTTCAATGCGTCT